>CAKZYL010000029.1 GCA_937884705.1 uncultured Roseovarius sp.
TGCCATGATCATGCGCAGCATCCTCAGCGTCGTGCTCGGCCGGGTCAAAGATCAAACTGTCCCGCCAAAAGACCGCCCGCGCGCAGCGACCGCAGCCTCAGAGACGGGTTTGCGTGCTATTCTGGCGTTGCGCCTGCCCGCGCCACAATCCGGTCACTCAGGAGGCTGTGCCAATGAATAAGCCAGAAACGCCGAACGCCCTCTTTCAGCGCCGCCTCAATGTGCTCAGCCCAAGCTACTATCACCATTACGATGATCCGCTGACTGCGGTGCGCGCAAAGGGCGTCACCATCTGGGATGACACCGGCAAGGCCTATCTCGAATGCTACAACAACGTGCCCTCGGTCGGGCATTGCCATCCGAATGTCGTGGGCGCGCTCACCCATCAGGCATCGCAGATCAATGCCCACAGCCGCTATTTGCACGACAACATCGTCACCTATGCCGAACGCGTCATCGCCACCCTGCCTGATGAAATCGACACCTGCGTTTTCGTCTGCAGCGGGACAGAGGCCAACGCGCTGGCCTATGACATTGCACGCACAGTCACAGGGAACCGCGGTGTCATCGTGTCTGACGGGGCCTATCACGGCAACGCCCTGGCCGTGGCGGATTTCTCAGACTACCAGCTCCAGGCACCCAGCACGCCGAATTTCGTGCGCTCCATCCCTCTGCCATGTGCCAAACTCACTGGTCCCGAAGCCAGCGCTGCCGCAACGCCCGCAATAGAGGGGCTTGCGCAGTCTGAGCACGGTCTGGCCATGGCGATGATCGACTCCATTTTCGACGGCCCTGGCATTTACACCGCGGCCCCGGGCTACCTGCCGCAACTTGCAGACACGGTTCGCGGGCAGGGCGGGCTGATGGTGATGGACGAGGTGCAATCGGGCCTCACGCGTCTGGGCGACAACATGTGGGGATTTATGGATAGCGGCATCGTCCCCGACATCGTGACCATGGGCAAACCCATGGGCGCGGGCTATCCCCTGGCGATCGTGGCCGCCAAGCGCTCGATTTTTGAAGCTTTTGCCGAGACACGATCCTACTTCAACACCTTCGGCGGAACGCCTGTGGCGGGGGCCGTGGGCAACGCCGTGCTCGACGTGGTGCAAGAGGAAACCATCCTCGAAAGCGTCGGGCGCGTGGGCCGCGAGCTGACCTTCGGGCTCAATACACTGAAAGACCAGTTCGGTTTCGTGGGCGAGGTGCGCGGCAAGGGCGTCTTTCAGGGGATGGAGATCGTCACGGACCAGCAATCACATCATCCCGACCGCACCAAAGCCAAGGCTATTGTGAACGACATGCGGCGCGCAGGCGTCCTGATATCGGCCTGCGGCATGCACGGCAATGTGCTGAAGGTCAGACCGCCGCTCGTGTTCTCTGAGAGCAATGCAGACCAGCTGCTCACAACACTCGCAGAGGTCATGGACCACCACCACTAAATGCCAGACACAGAACAGACAAAGACATGAGCCAAGACGACCTAAAGGGGTTAATCACCGCCAATTCATTTTCCGGCATGCCCAGCTTTTTCAGACGGCACACCGGAACGGATTTTTCCCTTGCAGATGTGGTGGTCTACGGCCTTCCCTTTGATTTGGGGACCAGCAATCGCCCCGGATCCCGCTTCGGCCCGCGCGCCATCCGCGAGGCCTCGCTTCAGCTCGCATGGGGCGAGGTCTGGCCGTGGGGCTTTGACCCGTTTGACCGCCTTTCCGTTCTGGATGCAGGCGATATCGAGTACACCTATGCCGATCAGGATGGCTTTGCGCAGGCCGCGTTCCAGCAGGCCAAAACCATCGCCGAGGCCGGCGCCGTCCCGTTCTCCCTTGGCGGCGATCACAGCGTCACCTACAGCTCGCTCACCGGTGTCCGGCAGGTCTGCGGCCCCGTCGCCCTGCTGCATTTTGATGCGCACACAGACACGAGCAAAGGCCCCATAGAGCAGCATGGCACCATGTTCCGCCATGCCGCCGATGACGGGGACATCCTGGCCGAAAACTCCATTCAGATCGGGATTCGCACGGCCTATCTCAAAGATGACGCCTACATGCGGCTTCACGCACCAGACGCCATGGCAATGGCCCCAGGTGACATGGCCGATCTGATCGTGGATCGCGTGTCCGACACGCCCTGTTATCTGACATTCGACATTGACTGTTTGGACCCCGGCTTCGCCCCGGGCACCGGCACGCCCATTCCCGGCGGTCTCAGTACGCTGCACGTGCTGAACGTCATCCGCGCGTTGGGGCCGCACGTCGCTAACGGCAATATCAAAATCATGGGCCTCGACCTTGTGGAAGTCGCGCCGTGCTATGACCATGCTCAGATGACGTCGCTCGCGGCGGCTCAGATCGCGCAGGAAATGCTGTGCATGCTGGCGGCGGGGCGCTGAGAAGACCGGCTAAAGGATCTGGCCCAAAAACTCTTTGGTCCTTGGATCGCTCGCGTCGGTAAAGAACGTCGCCGGCGGCCCGTGTTCCACGATCACGCCCCGGTCGGTGAAGTAGATATGATCCGCCACTTCCCGCGCAAATCCCATCTCGTGGGTGACAAGGATGCAGGTCATCCCGTCTTCCGCCAGCTCGCGGATCGTGACCAAAACCTCCTTCACCGTTTCAGGATCCAGCGCGGCCGTCACCTCATCAAAGAGCATCACATCGGGGTTCATCGCCAGCGACCGCGCGATTGCCACACGCTGCTGCTGCCCGCCCGAGAGTTCACCCGGGTAGCTGTTCTCCTTCCCCTCCAGACGCACCTTCTTGATCAGTTTGCGCGCCCGCGCCTCAACCTCTGATTTCTCCTGCTTCAACACCTTAAGCGGCGCCATCATCACGTTTTCCAGCGCGGTCTTATGCGGGAAAAGATTGTATTGCTGAAACACCATGCCAACCTTCTTGCGCAGCTCCAGCTTGTCGAGCTTGACGTCATGCACCTCCTGCCCTTCGACCTTGATCGATCCGCCCTGAATATCGTTCAATCCATTAATGCAGCGAATAAGGGTCGATTTGCCCGAGCCGGATGGGCCAATGATGCAGATCACCTCTCCCTTCATCACATCAAGCGAGACGCCTTTCAGCACCTCCAGCGCGCCAAAGCTTTTGCGCACCTCCTTGAGCGATACGATTGGTTGTTCTGGGGTCCAGTTGGAAGCAGTCATCATAGTTTCACCGCGAATTTACGCTCCAGCCGCATGGTCAGCCGGGCAATGGGATAGCAGTAGAGGAAGAAGAGAATGAGCGCGAAACCGAAGAACGGCACCAACAATTCCGGGTGGTTGTCTTCGGCCTCCATGGCCTGGCGCGAAAGCGTGATGATCTCTTCGATACCCAGAAGGCTGCAGAGCGGCGTGGCCATCGTCAGGATCGCATACCAGTTCATCCATGGCGGCAGCATCCGTTTGTAGCATTGCGGCAGAATGATCTGCCACAGGATCTGACGGCGGGTGAAGGCAAGGCTTTCTGCCGCCTCCCACTGCGCTGTGGGCACCGATTGCACCGCCCCGCGCACCACCTCAGAGATATTGGCCATCACCGGCAGGCTGAGACCAAAGACACCCTTCATCCAATCCGGAATGCGGACGGTGACGCCAAAAACCGTGATCTCAAATGGCAGGGCCAGCAGCACGATGAAGAGCAGCACCAGCCAGGGTGAGTTCCGGAAGAGCTGCGTGACAAACCAGGCAAACATCCGCAACGATTTGAGCGGAGAGATCTGCCCCAGACCCAGCGCTGCCCCCGCGACAGTACCAATTGCCATCGCGAGCATGGAAATGACCACGTTGAACAAGAAGCCCGAGGTCAACAGGAAGGGCATCCAGCGCCAAAGCGCTCCGAATGCATCACCGGTTGTAAAACCGGATTGTGCATAGACGATGGTGGGCCAAAGCACGACCAGCACCATCATGGCGAACGGCGTCCACCAGGGCATGCCCGCCAGCCACCGCGTAAAGATGTACCCATCAGGCGAATGCGCGGCCACGTCGAACGGTTTAAGCACCGCCATGTCGCCGCGTAGGTGTTTCGGCGCGGGGGCATTAATGCCTGCAATCCGCTTCATGTGCCGTATCCGGGGATTTTCATCCCCCGCTCCCAGCGATGCATGCCAAAGACGAGGATCGCGACCAGCCCGACATAGGCCACGAAAAGGAGCAGCATCGTCGGATACTGCGCCGATGGGTAATCGTTCCAGATCGTGACCGAGTGATAGAGCAGCTCAGGCACCGCGATGGCAAAGGCCTGCGTGGTGGTCTTCACAAGGTTCACCAGATTGTTGTTGAGCGCAGGCAGGCACACCCGGAACGCCAGCGGCAGCACCACGTAGATATAGGTCTGCAGCCGCGAGAACCCCAGCGACTCAGAGGCCTCAACCGTGCTTTCCGGCAC
>CAKZYL010000030.1 GCA_937884705.1 uncultured Roseovarius sp.
CGCGCTCTGCGATTTCAGGCTCCACCGATCTGGAACTGCGCAAGACACGGCATCTTTATTTGCGGCAATCTGCCATGCGCCTGCAACTGAGCGACTGGATCGACAGCAAAAAAGACTGGCCGATCCTGACCACGTCGATTGCCAAGAAATGGCTCAACGATGGCGACGGCCTGCAGGACCGCGGCATCACCCGCGATCTTGATTGGGGGATCCCGGTCAAGCGCGGCGATGCAGACTGGCCCGGCATGGAGGGCAAGGTTTTCTATGTCTGGTTTGACGCGCCGATCGAATACATCGCCTGCGCGGGCGAATGGGCGGAGGCGACAGGCCGCGACGATTCAGACTGGGAACGCTGGTGGCGCACCGACAAGGGCGCCGATGACGTGACCTATACCCAGTTCATGGGCAAGGACAACGTGCCCTTCCACACGCTGAGCTTCCCGGCCACGATCCTGGGCTCCGGCGAGCCGGGGAAGCTTGTCGATTACATAAAATCTTTCAACTACTTGAACTATGACGGCGGTCAGTTCTCCACCTCGCAGGGGCGCGGCGTCTTCATGGATCAGGCGCTCTCGATCCTGCCGGCGGACTATTGGCGCTGGTGGCTCCTGAGCCACGTGCCCGAGAACTCCGACAGCGAATTCACCTGGGAAAACTTCCAGTCTTCGGTGAACAAAGACCTCGCCGACGTGCTGGGCAATTTCGTGAGCCGCGTGACCAAGTTCTGCCGGTCGAAATTTGGCGAAGAGGTCCCGACAGGCGGCGCATATGGCCCCCAGGAAACGGCGCTGATTGAGGATCTGACCCGTCGCATTCGGACGTTCGAGGCCCACATGGACGGCATTGAGCTGCGCAAAGCGTCCCAAGAGCTGCGCGCGATCTGGGTGGCGGGCAATGAATATCTGCAAGAGGCCGCACCCTGGTCCACTTTCAAGGAAAACCCGGAGAAAGCAGCCGCGCAAATCCGCCTCGCGCTCAACCTCATCCGGCTTTACGCGGTGCTGTCTGCATCCTTCATTCCCGATGCTGCCGCGCGCATGCTCTCGGCGATGAACACGCTGGATACCAGCTGGCCCGAGGATGTGGCCGAGGCGCTGAAGGCCCTGCCTGAAGGGCATGAATTCACCGTGCCGGATGTGCTTTTCGCCAAGATCAGTGATGAAGACCGGGAAGACTGGGAACACCGCTTTGCGGGTATGCGCAGCCTGACGCCCCCAGCATAAATCGACGCACAACGCCGGAAGTAAGGTCTGGGGATCCGCAAAAATCTCAATATTTGCAGGGGCGCAGAGACCGCCCAAGGCGCGCACGGCCCTAAAAAGCAACGTCGTAGAACACTGAGGATCCGCGCTGATCAGCAACGTCATTACCGGCCGCCTAGAGCTGCGCCAATTCAAGCTGAGCTTACATAAGCACAGGCAAATTGCCGTGCTGGATCACAACAAGCACGCTATCCCAAAGGTCATGACATGGCATCTCAATAACCAAACCTTCTCTCCCGCCGGCCGAATTGCATGGGGGTCGGCAGGCTCGGGTCCCGCGCTCGTACTGGCCCATGGCTGGCCCTGGTCCTCCTATTCCTGGCACCGCATCATTCCCAGCCTGTCGCGTCACTTCACTGTCTATTGGTACGACATGCCGGGATACGGCCAGTCCGAGATGTATCCCGACCAACCCAGTGGCCTCGACACCCAAGGCGAGATCTTCGCGTTTATGCTCGCCCATTGGGGTCTCGATCAGCCGCATGTCCTGGCCCATGATTTCGGCGGCGCCACGACATTGCGCGCGCACCTGCTGCATGGCTGCGACTATGCCAGCTTCATCCTGATGAACGTGGTCGCCATGCGGCCCTGGGGATCTGATTTCTTTGATCACGTGGGCAAACATGTGAATGTTTTCCAAGTCTTGCCGCAACATATCCACGAAGCCATTGTGCGCGCCTACATTTCAGGCGCGCTGGTGCGCGAGCTTGAGGCAACCGATATAGACGCGCTGGTGCAGCCTTGGCTCTCAAACGAAGGCCGCGTCAGTTTCTACCGGCAATTTGCCCAAGCCGATGAACGCTTCACCGCCGAAGTCGAGCCCATGTTCGCCGATCTGCGATGCCCTACGCGAATTCTCTGAGGGCAGGACGATCCTTGGATCCCACTCAAACGGGGCAAATCCCTCTCTGCGGCGATGCCTAAAGCAGGGTTCGAGACACTGCCAGGAGCGGGTCATCTGCCGCAGTTGGAAGTTCCCAAAGAGGTTCTGAACCGCATCCAGCGCTTCCTCGTCGCAGCCTAAAAGAGACAAAAAACCGGAAAAAACGCACATACTGAGATCCGCGCTTCGATCAGGATCAGGTGCAAATGTAAGCAAAAAAGAACGTTGGTACCCGCGGCCGGATTCGAACCGGCACGGCTTTTCAGCCTAAGGATTTTAAGTCCTCTGTGTCTACCATTCCACCACGCGGGCCTGTCCTTCGGCCGTACCTAGGGTCAGTGGCGCGCACCATATCGGCAATCAGCGCGGTGTAAACGCCGAAGACGCAGGTCAGAGCTCCATCTGACCCTCTTCCAACTTTGGCAACAGGTGGCGCTCAGACAACCAAGGGTTCATCTCCAGCGCCCGGCGCAGAACCTTGGCCGCCTCCCATTTCCGCTCCAGCGCGGCAAGGGTCAGCGCCTGACCGGTCATCGCGGCGATATGGCGGGGGTTCATCTCTAACGTGCGGTCCAGATCGGGAAGGGCCGCTTCATAGTCCTGCCGCAGGAAATTCACGAAGGCCCGCTGGTTGTAGCCTTCGGCGTAGTCCGGGCAGTACTCCACAAGCGCATTCAGCGCATCCAGAGCGCCGGAGTAATCGTAGGAGGCCCGGCGATCCATCCCCTCATCCAAAAGCTCTTGGGCGCGGTCATCCGGCGCGTCGGCCCAGTACTTCCAAAGCTTGATTGAGATCTGCTGTGCTTCAAACTCATTTGGCGCGTCTTGGACGTTTTCGATGAGCACATTCAGTTCTGTGGAATGATCAGGAGCATTCGGGCAGACCTCAGCAAAAGCAGGCAGCGCAACGAACACGGCGAGAGCGGGTAGGGTAGCGAGCTTGTTCATGGGAAAAACAATGGGCCGAGACCGCAACAAATCAAACAACTTCGGGTGAAACGGTCTCTTTGACGGCCTCCATTGCCACATATGTAGACGTATTTGCCACAAAAGGCAGCGTTGAGATGCGCTCTGCCAGCACGCGGCGATAATCAGACATGCTTTGCGTGCGGATTTTCAGCAGATAGTCAAAGTTACCCGCAATCATGTGCGCCTGTTCAATCTCGGGCACCTTGATCACCGCCTCATTGAACGACGCCAGCGCCGTCTCTCGCGTGTCATGCAACCGCACTTCGACGAAACTCACGTGATCCTGGCCCAGCCGAATGGGATCAATCTGCGCCCTGTATCCCGTGATCACCCCGCTCGCCTCAAGCCGTTTGAGCCGCGCCTGCGTCGGCGATTTCGAAAGCCCCACCTGACGGGCCAGATCGGTGATCGACATCCGCCCGTCCCCAGCCAAAAACCGCAAGATCGCACGATCAAATCGATCAAGGTCAAATTGCGCATTATCCACCGTGATTTCCATTCATTCAAACTGTTGATCTCATTAATTCAGGAAAATTAACTCATTCTCCCGTGATATCATAGTGCAATTCACTTTCTGAGGACGCCGCCCATGCCTTATGACAGCGACACCCGCCGTGCGATCGATTTGGCCACCTATGCCGATGAACAAGAAACGATCGACCGTCTCATCCACATTGCCGCGCTGAGCGCTGAGGATCGCGCGCGCATCTCTGCCCGGGGTGCAGACCTGGTGCGCGCCATTCGCAACCAGTCCGATCCGGGATTGATGGAGGTGTTTCTCGCAGAGTACGGGCTTTCCACCGATGAAGGCGTCGCGCTGATGTGCCTTGCTGAGGCTCTCTTGCGCGTGCCCGACCCAGAGACGATCGACACGCTGATTGAGGATAAAATCGCGCCTTCCGACTGGGGCAAGCATCTGGGCCACTCCACCTCGTCGCTCGTGAATGCCTCCACCTGGGCGCTGATGCTCACAGGCAAGGTGCTGGCCGAGGAAAACCCAGGCCCCGTTGGCCATTTGCGCGCCGCCATCCGCCGCCTGGGAGAGCCGGTGATCCGCACCGCCGTGGGCCGCGCCATGAAGGAAATGGGCCGTCAGTTCGTGCTGGGCGAGACCATCGACAGCGCGATGTCCCGTGCCAGCGGGATGGAGGCCAAGGGCTACACCTATTCCTATGACATGCTGGGCGAAGCCGCCCGGACCGAGGCCGACGCCATCCGTTATCACCTCGCCTATTCCCGCGCGATCACCGCGATCTCTTCGGCCTGCACCCAGGATGATATCCGCAAAAATCCGGGCATTTCCGTCAAACTCTCCGCTTTGCATCCACGCTATGAAGTGGCGCAGCGCGAAGAGGTCATGGATGTGCTGATGCCGCGCCTGCGCTCTCTGGCGCTTTTGGCGAAATCCGCGGGCATGGGCCTCAACATCGACGCCGAAGAGGCCGACCGCCTGTCGCTCTCCCTTGACGTGATCGAGGCTGCTCTGTCAGAGCCTGCACTCAAGGGATGGGACGGCTTTGGCGTCGTGGTGCAAGCCTATGGCCAACGCGCCAACCTGGTGATCCATCACCTTTATGATCTGGCCACGCGGCTCGACCGCAAGATCATGATCCGCCTCGTCAAAGGCGCCTATTGGGACACTGAAATCAAGCGCGCCCAGGTCGAAGGCATGGATGGCTTCCCCGTTTTCACATCCAAACCCGCCACAGATGTCAGCTACATCGCCAATGCCCGTACCCTGCTCGGCATGACCGATCGGATCTATCCGCAGTTTGCCACCCACAATGCCCATACGGTCGCCGCCATTCTCGACATGGGCGAAGACAAGGAGAGCTTCGAGTTTCAGCGCCTCCACGGCATGGGTGAGGCGCTCCACACCATCGTCATGGATCAGGAACGCACGCGCTGCCGGATCTACGCCCCGGTGGGCGCGCATCGCGATCTGCTGGCTTACCTTGTGCGGCGCCTATTGGAAAACGGGGCCAATTCGAGCTTCGTCAATCAAATCGTCGATGAAGATGTGCCCCCCGAATCTGTCGCCCGCGACCCGTTTGAAGCGCTCGGCGACGACACACCGCCGCTGCCAAAGGGCACAGAGCTCTTTGCGCCTGAACGCCCCAACTCAAAGGGCTTTGACCTCCATCACCAACCCACATTGGATATGATAGAGGCCGCCCGCGCGCCCTTTGCCACCGCGACATGGGCGGCAACGCCGCTTCTCGCAAGAAACGCCAAACCACACGATCCGGGGCAAACGGCCAATCCCGCCGATCCGGCAGACATCCCCGGCACCGTGGCCTTGGCCAGCCCGCACGACATCAACACCGCACTCGCCAGCGCCAAACCCTGGAATGCGCCCGGCGCGGAGCGTGGCAAAATCCTGGCCCGCGCGGCAGATATCTACGAGGAAAATTTCGGGGAAATTTTCGCGCTCCTCGCTCGAGAGGCGGGAAAAACGCAGATGGATGCGGTTGCCGAACTGCGCGAGGCCGTGGATTTCCTGCGCTACTACGGCGCCAATGCGCCCGACGCGGCGCCCGTTGGCACATTCACCTGCATCAGCCCATGGAATTTCCCGCTGGCCATCTTTACCGGCCAGATCAGCGCGGCCTTGGCCGCAGGCAACGCCGTACTGGCCAAACCCGCCGAACAGACGCCCCTCATCGCGCATCTAGCCGTTCGCCTGCTGCACGAAGCGGGCGTGCCGCGGGGCGCGCTGCAACTGCTGCCCGGTGGCGGGGATGTTGGCGCGGCCCTCACCTCTGATCCGCGCGTGGACGGTGTGGCCTTCACCGGCTCAACGGAAACCGCGCTCAAAATCCGTTCCAATATGGCGGCGTATCTTGCTCCTGGCGCGCCGCTCATCGCTGAAACCGGTGGCCTTAACGCCATGATCGTCGACAGCACCGCCCTGCCGGAACAGGCCGTGCAAGCAATTGTGGAATCCGCCTTCCAATCCGCCGGTCAACGCTGTTCCGCGCTGCGCTGTCTCTATGTTCAGGACGACATCGCCGAGGGGCTGCTGACCATGCTGAAGGGCGCGATGGACGCGCTGCGCATGGACGCGCCTTGGCACCTGCACACCGATGTGGGGCCCGTCATCGATGAAACCGCGCGCGCCGGGATCTCTGCGCATATCCAAAACGCCCGCGCTGAAGGTCGGCTCCTGCATGAGATTAAAACACCGAACTCCGGCACATTTGTTGCGCCCACTCTGATCCGTGTGAACGGCATAGGCGATCTGGAACGCGAAATCTTTGGCCCGGTCCTGCATGTGGCAACTTTCAAAGCCGATGAGATGGACCGTGTGATTGATGCGATCAATGCCACTGGCTACGGCCTCACTTTCGGCCTGATGACGCGGATCGATGACCGCGTGCAACATGTGTCGGATCGGGTGCAGGCCGGGAATATCTACGTCAATCGCAATCAGATCGGCGCCATCGTCGGCAGCCAGCCTTTCGGGGGACAGGGG
>CAKZYL010000031.1 GCA_937884705.1 uncultured Roseovarius sp.
GGCTGTCGATCGTGAACGGATCGGGCACCACGCCCGCCAGCGCCGTTTGCAGCGCTGCATGGGTCTCAGGGAGTGCCGCTTTGGGCAATTTGCTGGTCAGCGTCATGTGAAAGCGGAACTCGTTAATCACATAAGGGTAACCCCACTTGAGCAGCATCATTTCCTGCCCGTGACTCAGCCCCGAAGCGCGGCGTTTCTGAAGTTCCGCGTCACTCGGCGGCGCACGGAACTCATCAAGCGTTTCAACACACATCGCCGCCAACCCGCTCAATTGCGCGATACTCCCTTTAGGAGTGAGCGCGATGAAGCGCCCAAGCTTTGTGAGCTCGAGCGACAGCCCCTCCACCGGATGAAACGTCCGGCTGCCCAGAATATCGAACGCCTCCATGAGCTCGGCCTCACTGAATCCCTCCGCCAGCCGAAAGGGCGGCTTCAATGTCGCGTGAAATCCGTATTTGCGGGGTGTGGCCGTGATCTCTTCGACCGGCAGGGGCAAACCCGGCACATCCGGATGCACTACGCTTTGCCCGCGCTCCAAATCCCATCCGAGCCACGCGGCACCAAACTCTGCCAATGGCCCGGGCATTGGGGCGAAATACACACCGTAGCGGCGGTAGGCCATGATCTCTCACCTCGAACGACTTTGAGCTAAGCCATGACACAAGAACGCATCCTCGCCAATGCCACTCTGGTGCTTCCCGGGGAAACCCTGAGAGGCGCCGTGCAGATCGTCGGCGAAGAGATCAAGGATATCTCAAGCGGGTCCTCGGTGCCCGCCGGCGCAGAGGATTGCGACGGTGATTTCGTCTCGCCTGGTCTCATCGAGCTGCACACCGACAATCTCGAACGCCATATTCAGCCGCGCCCCAAGGTGGACTGGCCCCACAACGCCGCCATCCTCGCCCATGACGGGGAATTGGCCAGCACCGGCATCACAACGGTCTTTGATGCCATGCGCGTGGGCTCCATCCCAAATGGCAAAGCGCGCTATCTCCAATATGCCCGTGGCCTCGCCTCAGAGCTTTTGGAGATGCGCGAGAAAGACGCGCTCAAGATCAGCCACTTCCTGCATCTCAGGGCCGAGGTTTGCTCAGAAACCCTCGTTCAAGAGCTTGATCAGTTTGACCATCATGACCGCGTCGGCATTGTCAGTCTGATGGATCACACCCCCGGCCAGCGGCAGTTTCGCGACATCAACAAGCTCGAGCAGTACATCAAAGGCAAAATGGGCCTCAACGACGCCGAATTCGCAGAGCACATCGCGCAGTTGCGAGAGTTGCGCGATGCCAATGGCCAGCGTCACGAGCTAGAAACGGTGAAGGCGGCCGCCCGCTTTGGCGCCGTGCTGGCCAGCCATGATGACACCACCGAAGACCAAGTCGCAGTGTCCGCGGGCTACGGCATCCGGGTGGCCGAGTTTCCCACGACCAAAGAAGCCGCAAAAGCCTGCCATGACCATCAGATCTCCGTGATCATGGGCGCGCCAAATCTCATCCGGGGAGGTTCTCATTCCGGCAATGTGGCTGCCGCCGATCTCGCCGCCACGGGCCATCTCGACATTCTGTCGTCTGACTACGTTCCCGCCGCGCTTTTGATGGCGGCGATGCAGCTGGGCGAGATCTGGGGCGACATGGCGCGCGGCATTGCCACGGTGACGGCCAATCCGGCGCGGGCAGTGGGCCTCGACGATCGTGGCAGCCTCGAACTGGGCCAGCGGGCCGACATCATCCGCTTTGCCCGCCGAGGCGGCGCCCCTGCCGTGAAAGAGGTCTATTCTCGCGGTAAACGTGTCGCCTGAGAGCGCGCGTTGACAGTTGCAAATCCCGACAGTTCAGTGTCACAGTGAAATCCGCTGAGGTGCGGGTCCACCGCGCCCGCCAATCATGTTTCCAAGGGAGGAGACCCAGATGTCATTCATGAAATTCGCCGCCCGCACCGCGTCCGCCGCGATCATGGCCGCCACGCTCGGTGGTGCCGCGCTGGCGCAGGAAGTCACGCTGAAGATGCACCAGTTCCTGCCACCGCAGGCCAATGTGCCAAAGCTTATCCTCATGCCATGGGCCGAGCGTGTGATGGAGGCCTCCCAAGGCCGCATCCAGATTGACCATTTCCCGGCGATGCAATTGGGCGGCAAACCACCAGAACTGGCCAGCCAGGTCGTCGATGGCGTGGCCGATATTGTCTGGACGGTGGCAGGCTACACGCCGGGCCGTTTCCCTCAGGCAGAAGCCTTTGAGCTGCCTTTTGTGATGACCAACGCCGAAGACACGTCTCGCGCCTATTGGGAGTATGCCGCAGCCAACATGATGGACAGCGATTTCAAGGACATGAAGATCCTTGGCGTCTGGGTCCATGGTCCCGGTGTGATCCATTCCAACAAGCCGATTGATGAGGTCGCAGATCTCAACGGCATGAAGGTGCGCGGCCCGACCCGCGTGATCACCGGGATGCTGGGCGAACTGGGCGCGACACCCGTGGGCATGCCGGTTCCGGCTATGCCGGAGGCGCTCTCCAAGGGCGTCATTGATGCAGGCGTGATCCCTTGGGAAGTAACAGCCGCGCTGAAAGTGCCGGAGCTGGTGAAAAACCACACGACATTCGGCGACGATGCGCTTTACACCACGGCCTTTATCTTCGCGATGAACAAGCAAAAGTGGGACAGCCTGCCTGATGATCTCAAAGGCATCATCGAGGCGCAGTCTGGAGCGGACTTCTCTGCGCTTGCCGGTAAGACAATGGAAGGTGCCGACGGTCCTTCGCGCAAGCTGGCCGAGGATGCGGGCAACAATATCATTGATCTGACGCCTGATCAGGTTGCCGAATGGAAGGCCGCCGCCGGCAATGTTGAGGCCAACTGGATCGCGGAAATGAACGAGAAGGGCTTTGACGGCCAGGCTTTGGTGGATCAGGCCAAAGCGTTGATTGCCGAAAACTCCCAATAGTCTAACGGGTTTCGACTTTGACTTGAGACATCAACCTAAGTCGAAACCCGAGCGGCTTATGAGCGTTGTTGGGCGTTTCGAAAAAATGTGTGGGTCGCGGGCTTTTCGTAACTCTTTGAGTTGATCCGAGACTGGCGCCTCTGTTTCGAGGCGCCGGTCTGCGGTTGTGATGGTGGGGCAAGAATGCACAAAGCGGTACTGACGCTTGCTCGGGCCATGGCTTTGCTGGGGGGCACCGTGCTGACGGGGCTCGTGCTGCTGACCTGTGTGTCCGTCGCAGGTCGGGTTTTGAACGGCTGGCTGCACGGTGATCTTGCCCAATCTCTCTTTCCCGCTTTCGCCCAAAGGCTGTTGGATATGGGCGTGGGCCCCATGCTGGGTGATTTTGAGCTCGTCGAGGCGGGGATGGCCTTTGCCATATTCGCCTTTCTGCCGCTCTGTCAGATCACGCGAGGGCATGCGAGCGTCGATATTTTCACATCCCGCATGCCGGATATCCTGAACCGCATCATCGGCGTGTTGGTGGATTTCACCTTTGCGGCCGTTCTGATCCTCATCGCGCATCGTCTCCACGCAGGCATGCTGGACAAGATGGCCTACAACGAAACCACCTATCTCATTCAGTTCCCGATCTGGTGGGCCTATGCGGCCAGTTTGGGGGCGGCTGTGGTGGCCGCTCTGGTCGCGGTCTACGTTGCGGTTGCGCGTGTCTCGGGATACCTGCCCGATCCAGGCGAGGCCGAGCTGTGAGCAGTCTTGAGATAGGCATCGCCTCTTTTCCGGTCCTCATGGGGCTTATATTTTTGCGGGTGCCCATAGGCCTTGCCATGTTCCTGGTGGCGCTGGGCGGTCTTTACATGGTCACGGATGGCATGACCGTCGCGCTGTCTCGCCTGAAAAACGAGACCTATTCGACCTTCTCCAGCTACTCGCTCTCCATCGTGCCTATGTTCCTCCTGATGGGCCATTTCGCGACCCTGGGTGGGATGTCCACGGCTCTGTTCAAAGCCGCCGAGGCCTTTCTGGGCCATCGCAAGGGCGGCGTCGCCATGGCGTCTGTGGGCGCGTGCGCGGGCTTCGGGGCGATTTGTGGCAGCTCGCTCGCGACTGCCGCCACCATGAGCCAGGTCGCCTTGCCTGAGCTCAAGCGATATGGCTATTCCGGCGGGTTTTCGACGGCGACGCTGGCGGCGGGCGGCACGCTGGGCATCCTGATCCCGCCTTCCGTGATCCTCGTGATCTACGCCATCCTGACCGAACAAAACATCGCCAAGCTCTTTCTCTCGGCCTTCATCCCCGGCATCCTCGCGGCCGTCGGCTACATGATCACCATCGCCATCTATGTGCGCCTGAAACCCGATGCTGCGGGCCTACGCGCACCCATCCCGATGGCGGAACGCCTCCGCGCTCTCGTCGATGTCTGGCCCGTGCTGCTGGTGTTCTTGCTGGTCGTGGGCGGTATCTACATGGGCTGGTTCACCCCCACCGAAGGCGCCGCCGTGGGCGCTGCGGGCACCGGGCTCATCGCGCTCCTCAACCGTGGCCTGAACCGTCACACGCTTGTCGAGGCGTTCTACTCCACGGCTAGGAACTCCGCGATGATCTTCTTCATCGTCCTCGGTGCCGCCTTCTACAACGGATTTCTGGCGCTCACCCAAGTGCCCCAGGAGCTCTCCGAATGGGTCGTCTCGCTGGGCCTTTCGCCGTGGTCCGTTCTGGTCTGCATCCTCGTGCTCTACCTGATCTTCGGCTGCCTGATGGACAGCCTGTCGATGATCCTGCTCACGATCCCGATTTTCTTCCCGATCATCTCCCAGCTCGATTTCGGCATGACGGCGGAGGAGGTGGCCATCTGGTTCGGCATCATCGTTCTCATCGTGGTGGAGGTGGGCCTCATCACGCCGCCCGTGGGCATGAACCTTTTCGTGATCAATTCGATGGATCCCAAAACCCGAATGATCGAGACCTACAAAGCCGTGCTGCCCTTCGTGGCCTCCGACATTGTCCGCGTCGCCATCCTCGTGGCCTTTCCCGGCATCACGTTGGTGCTGCTGCGTGCGCTCTATTGAAAGAATGGCGCTGTAAAAGCTTTTGACACCGCCAGGCGCTCTGATTTAGGTCACGTCCATGACACCTGCATTCGACAAAATGACCTCGTATTACCTCCGCGTCTCCTGAGCGCGGTTTCGAATGCAATCTATAACGAGCCGCCACTGTGCGGCTTTTTTCATCTCGTGCGGTTGGCGTCTGTAGGAGATGAAAATGACCCAAGGAGCCAACCCCCTCCATATCCGCGATGGCAAACGCGAAGACCTACCCCATGTGGCGAACATGGTGCGCGCCCTCGCCGAGCATCATGGAGACCGTGCCAAAACCAATGTGTCAGTGCTGACACGCGATTTTTTCGGCCCGAACCCATGGGGCCATTTGCTTGTCGCCGAGATCGCAGCGGAGCTTGTGGGATACGCCGCACTCTGCCCGGTCCTGCGCTTGCAAGACGGTGTCCGCGGAATGGAGCTACACCACTTGTTCGTCCACAGCCCATTTCGCGGTCGCGGTGTGGGCAAAGCGCTGATCAACGGCGCGGAGAAGACCGCTTTTGCGTTTAATTGCGCGTATCTCAATGTCGGTGCTCACCCAGAAAACGAGGATGCTCAACGCACCTACAAGGCCGTTGGGTTTCTCGTGCGCGCCGGGTCGACCGTGCGGTTTCGCAAATCTCTCCTGTAGGGCAGGGGGCCTCGTGACCGGGCTCAAAATTTCAAAGCAGACTGCACGAGGTGATTGTTTCGCGCACGGATTTCTTCGGTGTCGAGGTCCTTGAGCGCGTGCAGGCGAAAGTTCTTACGCATAAGTGCCATGCCAAAGAGGGTGGATAAAACCATGGCTGCATGATCATGTCGTTTGTCGCCGCCCAGCTTCTCCGCCAGCGGCTCCGCCAGGGCTGTCTGGACAAGGTCGCGTATCTTGTCGCCCATTTCGGGATCAATGATGTTGGCCAAGAGCATCGTAAACGGATTGGCCTCTTCACAATCGCGATCGAACGGGTGTGAAAAACTCGCCACCGCCTCCTCGATCACATGCTCAGGCTCAGCCTGCAGCGCGGGCCATTGCGGAATGACGGCCAAGGTCGCCTCAAACAGCCCCTGCTTGCCGCCGAAATAGCGCGACACAAGGGCCGCATCGACGCCCGCAGCCCCCGTGATGTCGCGCACAGAGACGTTGGAGTATCCCCGCGTCCAAAAGAGCTGGCGCGCTGTCTCAAGGATTTTTTCTTTGGTGGTAAGGGGCTTCATCATGGCCGATACGTACCCTCTGCAGAGAAAATGTCAACACTTGTTGACTTAACGGGAAGACTCACCTAAATGGTTGTCAACACTTGTTGACTTCATTCGGAGATCCCCCATGCCCAACACTGCTCTCATCACTGGTGCCTCCGCCGGCATCGGCGCCGAATTCGCCCGCTATCACGCTCGCAAAGGGGGGGACCTGGTCATCGTCGCCCGCCGCCAGGAGCCGCTGGATGCGCTCAAAGCCGAGCTTGAAGCGATCCACGATATCACCGTCACCGTGATCGCCATGGATGTTGGCACACCAGAGCAAGCCACCGCGCTTTACGAGGCGGTGAAGGCCAAAGGCATCGAGATCGACGTGCTCATCAACAACGCAGGCTTTGGCGGTCACGGCGCGTTTCTCGACCGCGACTTGGCGAAGGATCAGGCGATGATCGATCTCAACGTGGGTGCACTGGTCACCCTCAGCCACCATGTCGGTCAAGAGATGAAGGCGCGCGGCAAGGGCAAGATGTTGCAGGTCTCCTCCACGGCGGCATTTCAGCCCGGTCCCTATCAAGCAACCTATTTCGCCACCAAGGCGTTCGTCAGCTCCTTCAGCCAGGCCATCGACGAAGAAATGCGCCCTCACGGCGTGACGTCCACCGCGCTTTGCCCGGGCCTTGTGAACACCGAATTCGTGGCCGTGGCCGATCTCGAAGGCACAGGCCTTGCCAAACAGAAAGGCGCGACACCAGCTTCCGTCGCCAAAGTCGGCTATGACGCCATGATGCGCGGCGATCTCATCTCAATCAACGAGGCGCGCCTAAATGTCATGATGAACTGGATCATCCCGCTGCTCCCACGCCGCACGGTCCTGAAAACCGTCGGCGGTATGCAAACCAAGTAACGCGGCCCTAAAAAGCAAAAGGGCGAGCATGTCTTAGCTCGCCCTTCGCAGAATTTTCTGTGGAGATCAGGCCAGCAGACGCCGCGCGATCACCTGCGCCTGGATCTCCGCAGCCCCTTCAAAGATATTCAGGATCCGCGCATCACAGAGCACGCGGCTGATCTTGTATTCCAGCGCAAAACCGTTGCCGCCATGGATCTGCAGGCCGTTGTCGGCCGCCGCCCACGCCACACGCGCGCCCAAGAGCTTGGCCATGCCAGCCTCAAGGTCACAGCGCCGGCCATTGTCCTTCTCCCAAGCGGAGAAATAGGTCAACTGACGGGCAATCATAATCTCCACGGCCATCATCGCCAGCTTGCTCGCCACGCGCGGGAATTCGATCAACGATTTGCCGAACTGCTTGCGGTCAATCGCGTATTGCATCGAGATATCGAGCGCCGATTGCGCCACACCCACGGCACGGGCCGCTGTCTGGATACGCGCGCTCTCGAAGGTCTCCATCAGCTGCTTGAAGCCTTTGCCCTCTTCGCCGCCTAAAAGGTTCTCGCCTTTGACGTGGAAGTTATCAAAACCCAGCTCGTATTCTTTCATGCCGCGATAGCCCAGCACTTCGATCTCACCGCCGGTCATGCCCTCGGTGGGGAAAGGGTTCTCTTCCGTGCCAGGCGTCTTTTCCGCGAGGAACATGGAAAGACCACGGTGATCGGTGCTGTCCGGATTGGTGCGCGCCAGAAGCGTCATCACCTGCGTGCGCGTCGCATGCGTAATCCAGGTCTTGTTGCC
>CAKZYL010000032.1 GCA_937884705.1 uncultured Roseovarius sp.
CCGCCAATGATCACGCAATAGTGTTTCGTCTTGTAGCCCTGATCAGCTTCCTCCTGGGCGCGCTCTTCGGCCCAGGTGGTGCGGTTTTTGCCTGCGCCGTGCTTGGCCCCCATGGGTCGGTTGGACCCGCGCAGCTCCTCATGGCCTTTGAGCTCCACCATCGTGGTGAGCAGCGTCCAGATCTTGTCTCCTTTGAGCCGTAGCAATCCGTAGCCCCGTGCCACGTCTGTCTCAAACTCGATCCAGGCTGTGGTGACGCCACCGTCTTCCGTCGGGATTTCACCCTCGGCGATCTTCCATCCACTGGGTGTGGATGTGCCAAGATTTTGTGTCAGAATGTCTGCCACCTGTTCCTTGCCCTCAATGGTTTTGATGTTCCAGGTAAAGCTGACCAGATCGCGCCAATAGCAGTCTTCCTCAAACATTTCACAGGCTGCTGCGATATCACCGTTGCTCAGCGCCTCCCCGAAGCTGTCCAGAAAGGCTTGGGTATGTTCAGAAACCGTCGTGTCGAGCATGTCATCCTCCTTCGCTTTCAGCATGTATCCCGATGTTGAAATACTGCTTGAAGCAGACACGGATTGCCAAGCTCTTCTGGAACAGGTGCCGGAGAACAGCGAAATGTGTCTCAACCTGATACGAGTTGAAACAGTTTGGCAGAAGAATTTGCATCATATCATCATGGGAGAATTCTGGCTGCGTAAATCAAATCGGCACGGGCACAAAGCGGACGTTGGTGCGGAGCACAGCATCCGGTAGTTTGGGCTCTGAGCCGCAATTCGCGGCATTTGTCACGAACGGCTGGTCTAAGGGCAAAGTTGACGTCTAATCATCGACAAACGAGCCTGGCCGATGTTGGAAAGAGATTGAGAAAATCCCATAAATCTGGTTCATGTGGTTCACGGCAAGCGTTCCGCTAGCAAACACCTTTTTGAAAGAGAAGCTCACTCATGGCCTGGTCTGAAGAACGCGTTGCACTCCTGAAAAAGCTATGGATGGAGGGGCAATCTGCCAGTCAAATTGCCAAAGAACTGGGCGATGTGACACGCAATGCCGTTATTGGAAAAGTGCATCGACTTGGGCTGTCGAACCGCGCTGGCGGAGGGGACAGTGCGCCCAAGGCAAAAGCCGCGCCACGGCCACAACCTGCCGCAAAACAGGTGGACGCCAAACCGGCCAAGCCTGCGGCGGAAAAGAAGCCTGCTGCGCGCGTTTCCGCAGCGGAAAGCCAATCGCCCTCGCACCTACAAGTCATCCCTGCGGAAAAGCCATTGCCGCCTCAGCCCACGGCCAATGAAATCAGTCCGGAGGCGCTTGCATCGCACCGTGAGGTGCAGAAAAAAGCCCTGCGGCTGAGCCTGATGCAGCTGACCGAAAAGACGTGTAAATGGCCATTCGGTGACCCCGCCACAGATGATTTCTGGTTTTGCGGCCTGCCCGTGGAACCCGGAAAATGCTACTGCAAACCTTGCGCGGAAATTGCCTATCAACCGGCCTCGGCGCGACGCGATCGCAGAAGATCGTGATCGCCAACGCCGTGAGAGCTAGGTCAGTCGGATCCCGCATTTACCAGGGCGGGAAGGGGTCAGGATACTTGCTGTAATCCTCGTTCAACTCGGTGTCCGTGATCAGACATGCATCCAGTTTGCGGGTAATGCCCTCTTGATCTATTTCGTCATCGCTGCCGATAAAGACAATCTCCTGGCGTCGGTCGCCGAACGGTTCAACCCATTCTTTTTCAATGAATTCCCGCATGTCCGGCGTCCAGCGCTCTTCGGGGATGCTGGAATACCACGTGCCCGCAAGACCATAGTCCTTGAGCTGTCCGGCCAACTGGAAATTGCCCGCATGATCCATCCGGGTGCAAAGCCAAAAGTACCCCTTTGATCGAATAAGTCCCGGGATCGGCGGGCCCATGAACTCCATCAGGCGCTTGGGCACAAAGGGGCGTCGCGCGCGATACACAAAAGCAGTGAGGCCAAACTCGTGACTGTGGCTGTGCACCAGACCGTGCCCGTGGTCGTGGCTGTGGTCATGCCCATTTCCGTGGTCATGCCCGTTTGTGGTCTCTCTTTCGACCTCCTTGACCCAGGTCGGGTATTCCTGCGCCTTGTCGAAATCAAAGGAGTTGGTGTTCATAATCTCTGAGAGATCCACCTGACCGTGATTGGTGTCGATGATCTTGGCCTCGGCATTGATCGCCCGCACCATCTGGTGAATGCGATCCAGCTCCTCAGCGCTGACCATATCGGATTTGTTGACGAGAATGACATTGGCAAACTCCAACTGGTCGATCATCAGCTCAACGACAGATGTCTGATCATGGGTTTGCAGCCGGGTCTTTCTCTCTTGGATTTCCATTTCATCGGAATGGTACTGATCCAGGAAATTGAACGCATCCACCACCGTGACCATCGTGTCCAGATGTGCCACGTCTTTGAGGGATTTGCCGTCATCCATGGGGAAGGTGAATGTCGCGGCGATGGGCAGCGGCTCTGACACGCCACTGGCCTCGATGATGAGATAATCATAGACGCCTTCCAGCGCGAGATTCAGCGTTTCATCAAAGAGGTCGCCACGCAAGGTGCAGCACAGGCATCCGTTCTCCAGCTCAACCAGCTTCTCTTCGGTCTGCAGGATTTTATCCCCGATCTGTTTGCCGTCGATGTTCACCTCGGCGATGTCATTGACGATGATCGCCACGCGTTGCGCGCGCTTGGTTTCAATGATGTGGTTGATGGTCGTGGTCTTGCCACCCCCAAGGAAACCGCTGAGAACCGTGACAGGGATTTTTTTCATATTTGTCATCCGCGTATGATGGTTTCGATGCGGCACTCAACCGGCTCGCTTGAGGTCTGGCCGAGTGCCCTTTGCTTTTTGGACCATGCGCAACAGGCATTTTGCGATGTCGTGCGCGCCTCCCAGGTCAGGCAAACCCTTTCCTCACGCCTCGTTTTTCGTGCAGTGCACTGGCTTGCTCCTGCGATGTGCTTTTCGACGGCGTCAGGGCTTGATCGTGCAGGTTTCGCGTCGTTGGTTTCATGTCGTGGGCGGGAGGGGCGTGGACGTTGTGTCACCCGCCTCTGGCCTAGATGTTATAGTATAACACTGCGCCCCCTCACAATAGCTTGCCCGCACAAATCTCCGGGTCAATTCGGGATCAAAGCAGACATGCGGTGCCTCACCAATGGAAAAGGTGAACACGCTTTCCCCGTCCATGCACCGCTCAAAAAGCTCCGCGCGCTGGGACAGACCTCCCTCTATACCGTGTCCGCATCACCTCACGCGTCCGCAGCAGAGTAGCTTCCATCTTTGTCATGCGTTTCCTGACCCGTGAGCGCTGGCGTGAAGACGCAAATGAGGTGAATATCACTCTCGGCCCGCACGATATGGGCATCATGCTGATCCAGCACAAAGAGCGTGCCCGGCCCGATAGGCCAGGTTTTGCCCGTCGCCACCTCTTGAACCGAACCAGACCCGGCCACGCAGTAATTCGTCTCGATATGGTTTTTGTAGTGCAGATGCTGCTCTGTGCCCGCCTTGATCCGCGTGTCATGGAAGGAGTAGCCAAGCCCGTCTGACGCCAAAAGCAACCGATGACTGTCAAAGGCCTCACCGCGCACATGGGACGGGGTATCGATAATCTCCGCCAGGGTTTTTACGAACATATTGCATCTCCTTTTCTGTCCCAGAGCTCCGCCAAACGCACACTTGCTTAGGGGGCAGCCCCCAAACGCACTCCCTCTTGGGGGCCAGCCCCCAAACCGCGGGGATACTTTTCGCCAGAAGAAGCAACAGCTGTCCTTGGCCTGTGTTTCCTCTCGCCTTAAACATCCCCGGTGGAAACCAGCGGTGAGGCAAAACAGTCTTTTGGCGGTCTGGTCTTCGATCTGCGGCGCTCTCCCGGAAAACTCTAGTTCACAGACATCCAAACCACCATGTCGAATCCCTTGACGCGTCCGGTCATTGCCCCTATGCACCGCAAACGAGATTTGGGGCGCTGCCTGTGGCGGTGCCCGTTTGTTTTGGAGAGCTGTGTTGGACAGGCCCGCGGATGTGCTGTGGCCCGACCCTGAAAAACGAGGATGAACCCATGTCGCGCGTGTGCGAATTGACCGGAAAAGGCCCGATGGTTGGCAACAACTCCAGCCACGCAAATAACAAGACAAAGCGCCGGTACCTGCCGAACCTCAATGATGTGACGCTGCAGTCCGAAACGCTGGGTCGTGGTGTCAAGCTGCGCATCACGGCGGCGGCTTTGCGCAGTGTCGATCACCGGGGCGGTCTGGATGCCTATCTGGCGAAAGCCAAGGACGTGGAGCTTTCGGCCCGCGCTCTGAAAGTGAAAAAAGAGATCGCGAAGGCCCAAGCCGCCGCCGCCTGATCCCATTTTCGATCTGATCTGAAGCCCCGTCTGCCCGGCAGGCGGGGCTTTCGTTTCGCGGGCTCAAGGAAAGGTGCATTGATTTTGGGGCGGCCGCGTTATGTGATCATCCCATGACCACTGCCCGCACTCTTCTCGCCACGCTCACCGCGCTGTGCATTGCCCCCGCAGGCCCTGTCGACGCCGTCGGCAGTTGCGCCACCGACGCCATGTTGGTCTTTGATGGCTCGGCCTCGATGGGCGAGATCGGGTTCAATGCCCAAGATCCAACGCGGCTCGATGACGCGCGCCTGGCCATGCATCGCGCCATGCCCCAGATCGCGCCGTTTCGCCGGGTGGGATTGCTGATCTACGGGCCGAACGGGGCGGATGGCTGCACCGGGATCGACCTGCGCTTTGCCCCGGTGCCGGAGGCCGCTGATCAGGTGGTGGGCGAAATAGATCAGCTGGCCCCCAATGGCCTGACCCCGATTGCCGCCTCGGTCCGGGCGGCGGCCGAGGCCCTGGACTACACGCGCGCGCCGGGCATTGTGGTGCTGGTCACCGACGGCAATGAGACCTGCGGCGGGCGGCCCTGCGCCCTGGGCGAAGAGCTGGCGCAATCCGGCGCGGATCTCACCGTGCATGTGATCGGCTTCAAAGTGGTCTATGACCCGTTCAGCTGGAACAGTCCCGAAGCGCAAAGCTATGACGGCGGCCAAACGGTGGCGAAATGTCTCTCGGATCGCACCGGCGGCATGTTTGTGTCGACGGAAACAGTGGATGAGTTGGCCGATGCGCTGCGCGACACGCTGGGCTGCGCCCTGATCGGGGATGCCGGTCACACCCGGCGCCACGGCTAGGACCGCAGCGACATAAGCACCGCCAAAATCACCACAGTGCCGCCGAGGAAGGTGGCCGTGCTGGGCACCTCTGCCAGCACCAGAAAGGCCAAGAGCGGCGCCAGCGGCGTCTCCAGAGAGCTCAAGAGCGCGGTCTGCCCTGACGGCACGCGCTTGGCCCCTTCGGCCAGCGTGACCGAGGCGATGGCAAAGAGAATGCCAAACACCATCAGGATCAGGATCTCAGCAGCATCGGTCCGCAGCGGCTGGCCCAGAAGAAACGAGGGCGGCAGCAGAAAGAGCGACTGCATCACCGACGGCCCCGCCCCGGGCGTTTCGGGCCGCGCGCGGTAGATCACCATCACGCCGGCCATCACCAGCGTCATGATCAGCGCCAGCACGTCGCCCTGCAGATTGGACTGTCCGACAGAGCCCGACACGATGATCGCCACGCCCACCATTGCCATGAGCGCGCCGATGATCGTGGCCCGGCTGGCGCGTTCGCCGATGAAGATCCAGGCCAGCATGCCCGCGATGAGCGGCGAGGCGGCATAGATCAACGCCACATTCGCGATCGAGGTCAGTTTGAAGGCCGGGATAAAACACGCAGTCCCCACAGCCCCGATGACACCGACGGCCCACCCGCTGCGCCCCATGGCAAAGAAATTCTCTTTGAACGTGCCCTGCTGCGCGGTCCAGAGCGTGGTGAAGATTGCCGCGAAAAGCCCGCGCCAGAAAATCACCGCCCAGGCGCCTGCAATCACGCCCTTTGTAAAGAGGCCCGCCGAGCTGAATGTCAGGGCCGAGGCCAGCAAAAGCGCAACGCCGATGCCATAATCTGATGTGGCAGCTTTCATATCAAGGATCCGTTTTCCGTCCGTTCAGGGCATGAGTTTACACGCCCCTCCCTGACGAAACCTGTCGCGAACCGGGCCCTCGGACAAACGGAAATTTCTGCGCATACTTATTAGAAAATCTATGTCATAGTAAGATGCTATGTCCCGGCCACAAACCCCTCTCAACGCGTTGCGCGCCTTTGAGGCCGCCGCGCGCCACTTGAGCTTCACCAAAGCGGCCGAAGAGCTCCACGTCACGCCCGCCGCAGTGAGCCAGCACGTGAAACAGTTGGAGGCGCAGCTCGGCGTGCCGCTTTTCATCCGCTTGACACGCGCCTTGCGTCTGACCGAGGCCGGGCAAGACGTGCTGCCCATGCTGAGTGAAGGCCTCGATCATCTGGCCGAGGTCACAGAGCGCCTGCGCGCCCATGGTGCGGGCAACACCCTGACCATCAGCGTGAGCCCGTCTTTTGGTGCCATGTGGCTGGTGCCGCGGCTCGATCGGTTCTACGCGCAGCACCCGGAGATTGAGATCCGGCTGGATGGCACCGATCGCCGCGTGGATGTGGCGCGGGGTGAGGCCGATCTGGCGATCCGCTACGGGGCAGGGGGCTATGCAGGCCTGCGCGTCGATCATCTCTTTGATCAGCGCAACACGCCTGTGTGCAGCCCGCGCCTCTTGCAGACCGCCGCGCTCACGACGCCGCAGGATCTGCGCCATCACAGCTTGCTCCATGTGGAATGGGCGGACACCGATGCAAGCTGGCGCATGTGGCTCCATGCCGCCGGGGTGACCGGGATTGACGCCACCAAGGGACCGCGCTTCAGCCAGGAAAGCATGGCGGTGGAGGCCGCGCTTGACGGGCAGGGCGTGGCGCTTTTGGGGGATCGTTTGGTCGCGGATTATCTGGCCGATGGGCGGCTCATATGCCCGTTCGACCATGCGCTGCGCAAACCCTTGCGCTTTGCCTACTACATGCTGACGCCCTTGGAGCCACATAAAAAACATGAGGTCGGCGCGTTGAGACAGTGGCTGCTTGACGAAGCCGGACAGTCATTTGGCTAGTCTCTTGTAGGCTTTCAAAACTTGCGCGATCGGCCAAAGCACAGCGATCGCAAGGCTCATTTTGATTGGATGAGCGCGCCTCATGAAGCGAATGCCTTCTTTGTCTGCTTCATATTCCTGCTCGGCAATCGAGCCACTTTCCAGATGACCGCAAAGGTGATGGCCCACTTCATGATAGAACGTAAATTCCCGATACAAACGACTGAACCACCTTACGAGACCATTGCGATCTTCTTGGCGGGGCCACACGAGGACGATCCCCGATATGTTGACCCGATAGAGGCCCACGAAGTCCAGCTCCGGCGTGAGAGGTATCACGTCTATGCGCGTGACCTGCTCGAGGGACAAGCCCTTGGTTTTCGACCACGTCTCAAGGCTGGCGCAGATATCTGCATGATTGTGGAGAACGGAGGCAATGTAGACAGGAACATCCGGCCCCACACGCGCCGCAGGGCTGTCGTTCAGACGCTCTGACAGCAAATCCAGCGTGCGTTTGTGTGCAGGATGCAGCTTCACTGCCTTCAATCGCGTGATTTCAGACGCAAAAGCGGGCCGATCAAGCTCATCCAGCAGGCTCAGCAAGATACCAAAGTATTCCGCCAAGGGCCCGCGCGGGTTCTCGCTCCAGGCCGATGAATCCAGCTTCTCCAGCACCGCGGGAAGCGCCTCTGACCTGTCTGCAAGCGCCTCTCGCCACGCATCTCGCACGGTTTCCACATGGCCGGTAGATACACCTCTGAGCAGTCGGTCGATGGGCGGGAACTTTGAGCTGGACATCTAGCCGAGGGCAGGGATCTGGATGCGCATAAAGGCCATGATCTGCGCCCTACATACCGGGCTCAAGCACCGCATCAAAAAGCGTCTTGGTGTAGTCGCTTTGCGGGTTGGCATAGACCTCATCCACCAGCCCCGCCTCGCAGACACGGCCATGGCGCAGCACCATCACCTGATCTGAGAGCTGCTGCACCACCGCCAGATCGTGGCCCACAAAGACATAGCTGGTTTGCTTGCTCAATTTCAGCTCGGCCAAAAGCTCCAGCACAGAGGCCTGCACCGACACGTCCAGCGCCGAGGTGATCTCATCACAAAGCACGATCTCAGGCTCGGCTGCAAAGGCGCGGGCAATGGCGACGCGTTGTTTTTCCCCGCCAGACATCTGGCGCGGCAGACGGTCCAGATAGGCCGGGGTCAGACGCACGGTTTCCAGCATGTCCGCTGCCCGGTCGCGCGCTTTCTGACCAGTCATGCCAAAGTAGAGATGCAGCGGTTGGGCCAGGATCTCGGCCACCGTGTGACGCGGATTGAGGCTGTCATCGGGGTTTTGAAAAATCATCTGCACGCGGCGCAGCTCTTCGGGCCGGCGGCGATCGATCGTGGGCTTGAGCATGGTATCCCCGCCCACACGAATGGTGCCTTTGGCCGCAGGCATCAGCCCCGCGATGGCCTTCAGGATGGTCGATTTGCCCGAGCCGGACTCGCCCACAAGGCCAATGGTTTCTCCCTTGCCGAGCGAGAGGTTGATGCCCTCGACCGTAAGACTGTCCTGCTTGACTTTGCCGAACGTCTTTTCCCAAAAACTTGGCTGCGCGTAGCTGATGCCGATACCCTCAAGACTGAGCGCCTCAGGCGGGTTGGGCTTGGCGGGCTTGGGCGTGGCAGGCGCTTTCTGGATCCGCGGCACCGCATCAATCAGCTTTTGCGCATAGGCATGATCGGGGGTCTTGAGCACGTTCTCTGAAGGACCTTCAAGCACAATCTCTCCGTACAGCATGACCGCCACCCGGTGACAGCACCGCGCGATCACGCCCAGATCATGGCTGACCAGCATCATCGCCATGTTGCGCTCGCGGGCCAGGTCCTGCACCAGCTCGAGGATCTGCTTTTGGGTCGTGACATCAAGCCCGGTCGTGGGCTCATCCAGCACCAGCGCATCGGGTTCCCCGGCCAGCGCCATGGCGATGGCCACCCGCTGTTGCTGTCCGCCCGAAAGCTCATGGGGAAAGCGCTTCATAATGGCGGGCACATCGGGCAGACGCACCTGATCCAGCAACTCTTCCGCGCGCGATACGCACTCAGAAGCGGGCAGGTGGCAATGCAGGCTCAGCGCCTCAATGATCTGCGCGCCTATGCGCATCGTCGGCGTCAGCGCCTGACCAGAGCTTTGCGGGATGAGGCCCAGCTTGCCGCCGCGCAGCCCTTCGAGCTGGCGCAAGCTCTGCGCAAAAACATCCGTGCCTTGAAAGGTGACATCGCCTTTCAGCTTGCGCAGCCCGGGTTTCATATAGCCCATCGAGGCCAGCGCGAGGGTGGATTTGCCCGACCCGCTTTCGCCGACGATGCCCAGCGTCTCGCCCGCATGCACCGAGACAGAGACGGATTTCAGCACCTCTTGGGTGTGACCCGCGCGCGCCGTGAACCCGACGCTCAGGTCGCGAATATCGATAATGGGCGCGCTCATCTACACGACCGCCTTGCGGGTGCGGTCAATGCCCAGCGTCTTGGCCAGCGCATCCGCCGTCAGATTGACCCCGATGATGAGCGACGAGAGCGCAATCATCGGCCCCAGCACACCCCAAGGCGCGAGTGACATGTACACCCGTGCCTCCGAGATCATCTGACCCCAATCGGGCGTGGGCGGCGTCACACCAAAGCCCAGGAACGACAGTGACGAAAAGGTCAGCAGCATCCAGCTTAGCCGCATAGCCCCTTCGACCATCATCACGTCCAATGTGTTGGGCAAAAGCTCCCGCCACATGATCGAGGCCCGCGAATGGCCGCGCGCCCGGGCCGCCAGCACGTAATCCCGCGCCACCACATCATGGGTCGCACCCCGTGCAACGCGGATGACAGGAATGCCGAAAAAGAACGCCAGCGTCGGGATCAGCACCTCATTGCCCGCGCCAAAGACGAACACGAGGACCATCAGCGGCAGGATGCCCGGAAGCGCCAGAAACGCATCGACGATCCGCATCGCGATCTCATCAACCCAGCCGCCGCGCAAGCCCAGATAAACCCCCACAAGCCCGCCCCAGATCATGGTGAGCGGGATGGCCAGAAAACACACCCAAAGCGCCTCTCGCCCGCCAAGTAGAACCCGGGTCAGCACATCGCGGCCAAGCGCATCCGTGCCCAGAATATGCTCTGGCGTGGGAGCGGCGAGGATCAAAGAGCTGTCGAGCGCTTTGAAATCATAAGGCACAAACCACGGCGAAAAGATCGCCACGACGACATGCATCACCACCAAGAACAACCCGATCAGGCCAGAGGGGCGGCGCACCAGATCGCGCAGCACCTGCAGCATCCGTATTGTCATCGAGGGGCGTCGTGCCTGCGCGCTCTGGGTCGCCGCGTCCGTCATTTCGCCCTCATCTTCAGGGTGCGCAGGCGCGGATTGAACAGCATCGACATCAGATCCGCCACCAGATTGACCAGCACATAGGTGGCCGCGATGAGCATCACGAGCGCCTGAATGATCGGCAGGTCACGATCCGAGATGGCATCGATCATCATCCGCCCGATGCCGGGATAGTTGAACACCACCTCCACCACGACAACCCCGCCCAAGAGCCAGGCCACCGTCAAAGCCACCACATTGATCGCCGGCAATAGCGCGCTGGGCAGGGCGTGTTTGAACACGATCCGCCAATAGGGCACGCCCTTCAGCGTGGCCATCTGCACGTATTCGCTGGCCATCACCTCAATGACTGAGCTGCGCACCATGCGCATGATATGGGCCACCATGACCATGATCAGCACGATGACCGCGGGGATAAACTCGGGCCAGAAATCCAGCATCGGCGCGTCCGCAGGCGTGAGCACCACGGCGGGCAACCACCCAAGCCAGATCGACAGGATCAGAACCAGGATGGTGGCCGAGACAAACTCAGGGATTGTCATGGCAAAAATAGCCGCCGTTGAGACGAAAATGTCCGGAAAGCGATCCCGGGCAAGCCCTGCGACGACGCCCAGGAAAATCGCCAGCGGCACACCCACGACCAGCGCACCGAAGGCCAGCAAGATCGAGTTTTTCACTCGAAGCGCCACCTCCGTGCTGATTTTGGTTTGTCCATCTGCTGCCACGCCGAACTCGCCGCGCACAGCCCCCGCCGCCCAACTGAGATAGCGCTCGACCGCTGAGCGATCTAGCCCGAGGTTTTTGCGACAGTTTTCAAGAACCTCGCCTTGCGCATCGCGTTCCAGCACCACAGTGCAGGCATCGCCCGGCAGCACTTCCATCCCGGCGAAAATGATCACCGACACCAGCCAAACCGTCACCACTCCAAGCGCCAGACGGCGCACAAGCAAATCGATCATGTCCCTCGCGCCTTGCTGATTGCGCCCTTCGACAGTGAGGCGCACGCAATCCGCACACGCGTGGCGAGCTTAGACTGATGATGTCAGCGCCGTCGACCCCAAAGACGCGATGTCCGGCGGCTTGGCCAAATTGTGATCTCAGGCTTTGCGCTTGATCCCGATTTTGCGGCCCACGCCCTCGGGTTGCGGCATGGCGGCATTGGCGCGCGCCATGGCTTTGAGACGCCCGAAAATGGGCTCCGGCATGGGCGCCACTTTGGGCTTTGGTCCGTTGAGGCTCACATGCAGGGTCAGCCCTTCGCCGGTGGCCGCCAGCCATCCGTCTTCGTGATAGAGTTCCTGAAAGGTGTGGAACCGTTTTTCGTCGTAATCGACGATCCAGAATGACGATCGCACCTTGTCGCCCAGCTTGACCTCCTTGAGATAGCGCACATGGAATTCTGCCGAGAACGTGGTGTGATTGGTCTGAGCGATGTAGTCCGGCCCAAATCCAAACTCTGAAAAGGCCTGATCTGAGGCGCGATCAAACAAAACTGGGTAGTAGCCCATATTGAGGTGATTGTTGTAGTCGATCCAGTCGGTCTCGATATCAAAGAAATCGGACATGAAGAGGTCTGGATGGGTCATGGTGCGTCCCGGCATTCGCATTGCGTTGCGGGGGAAATAGTGCCAAGCCGCCCAATTGGGCAATCCCTATTTGTAAGCGGTTAACAAAGTGCCGCGACAGGATTACCGCAGGATTCCCGTTGACATTCCCGGCCAGCCTTTGGCTTACTCCAGAGGAATAAAAGTTTCATACAGATTTGGCTCAACGAGGGAGATGCACATGGCGAAGAAAAGAGTGGCAGTGATCGGAGCCGGTCCATCGGGCCTGGCCCAACTGCGCGCCTTCCAGTCGGCAAAACTGAATGGCGAGGATATCCCCGATGTCGTCTGCTACGAAAAGCAGGATGATTGGGGCGGACTGTGGAAGTACACCTGGCGCACCGGCGTTGAGGAAAGCGGAGAGCCCTGCCACGGCTCTATGTATCGCTACCTGTGGTCCAACGGCCCTAAGGAAGGGCTCGAGTTCGCCGATTACACCTTTGAGGAACATTTCGGCAAACCGATCGCCAGCTACCCGCCTCGTGCCGTGCTCTTTGACTACATCGAAGGCCGCGTGAACAAGGCCGGCGTGCGCGATTGGATCCGGTTCAACAATTCGGTGCGTGACATCCGCTATGATGAGGGCACTGGCATGTTCTCTGTGACCGCACGCGACGCGATAGCCGATTCTGAAACCACAGAGGAATTCGACCATGTGGTGGTCTGCACCGGGCATTTCTCCTCGCCCAACGTACCCTACTACCCGGGGTTTGAAAGCTTCAATGGCCGCATCCTGCACGCCCATGATTTCCGTGATGCGCGCGAGTTCGAGGGCAAGGATATCCTGATCCTCGGCACCTCCTATTCCGCCGAAGACATTGGATCCCAGTGCTGGAAATACGGCTGCAAGTCTGTGACGGTGGCCCACCGCACCGCGCCCATGGGCTATGCCTGGCCCGACAACTGGCAAGAGGTGCCGGCGCTCGTGAAGGTCGAAGGCCGCACCGCGCATTTCAAGGATGGCACCAGCAAGGAGGTCGACGCGATCATCCTTTGCACCGGCTACAAGCACCACTTCCCGTTTCTGCCCGACGATCTGCGCCTCAAGACCGCGAACCGGTTGGCGGCGGCGGATCTCTACAAGGGTGTGGTCTGGAACAAAAACCCCAAGATGTTCTACATCGGCATGCAGGACCAGTGGTACACGTTCAACATGTTTGACGCCCAGGCCTGGTGGGTGCGTGATCAGATCATGGGCAAGATCGCCCTGCCTGATCAAGCCGCGATGGAGGCCGACCCGGTCGCACGCGAGGCCGCCGAGGACGCGATCGAGGATGATTACGGCTGCATCCGCTACCAAGGTGACTATGTGCGGGAGCTGATCGCCGAGACGGATTACCCCAGCTTTGACGTGGATGCCGCCAATCAGGCCTTCTTTGAGTGGAAAAAGCACAAGAAGAAGGGGATCATGGAGTTCCGCAATCACGGCTACACCTCGCCGATGACAGGCACCAAGGCCCCGCCGCATCACACAGCCTGGAAAGATGCGCTTGATGATAGCCTGGAGAGCTATCTGGAGGTCTGAGCGCCCGAT
>CAKZYL010000033.1 GCA_937884705.1 uncultured Roseovarius sp.
CCCGAATACCCATTGGTCGCCACGATAACATGTCGCGCGCAAATGCGGCCTTTGACGGTCTGGACGTCGTGCTCTTTGCCGTCTTCCGCGAGTGCGGTCGCTGCACAGTTGGGGATCATAGTCGCGCCACTTTGCTTCGCGAGATGCACCAGTCCGGCGTGATAGGCGCCTGGGTCAACACTGGCATGTTTGGGGAACACGATGCCGCCATGGTAGTAGTCTGTTCGCAGCTCTGAAACCTGCTCGGCTTTCGGAACGACATAGGCCCCGGTTTCGAGCACTGGGTGCACCGTTTCGGCGAGCCTGGCAAGCTGTTCGTATTGGCGTGGCGAATGGGCACCGTGAAAACGCCCGACCACTTTGAAATCACACTCTATCGCTTCGTCCGATATGAAGGTTTCGGTGAAATCGAGCGAGGCTTGACCCTCTTGAAAGATCCGCGTGGCGATGCCCGTGCCGAACTTTTTCTGCAAGGTGTCAAAGCTTGGCTTGATGCTGGTAGAGACCTGTCCGCCATTGCGCGTGCTGCACCCTTGGCCAATTTGGCCTGCATCAATCACAACGGTATGCATGCCGGCTCTCGCCGTTTGGATGGCCGCGTGCAAGCCGGTATATCCGCTGCCGATGACCAAGACATCCGCTTGCGCGGGCAATGTCGGCGCGTCGGACACAGGGATGCGCTGCTTCCACCAGTAGGGGGCATCTTGGCATGTGTCGCTGAACGGTTTAGCAGCCATTACACCCGACCCAGGATGGTTTCAGTCGGGTTGCAATGATCCAACGCATTTTTCTGCCTGGGTATGTCGATCAAAGCGTTATTCGACGATGAGATCATGGGTCTGCAATCGCCTCAGGTCTCTGTTTTGTCGCGTTGCACGAGGATCGATAAAAGCGCGAGCAGGCCGGAGCCTACCATCAAGAAGAATGACACGGCGTTCAGAACCGGGGTGGAGCCGACTTTGACCATCCGGTCAAACATCGTGATGGTCAGCGGCGCTTCCGAGCCCACAAGAAAGAGCGTTGTGTTGAAGTTCTCAAACGACACCAGAAACGCGACGATCCCGGCGGCAAACATGGCAGGCCACAGGAAGGGCAGGGTGACCGTGCGCAACACGCGCGCGCGACTGGCTCCGAGATTGAAGGCAGCCTCTTCCATGGTTTCGTCGAACTTTCTGAGCCGTGCCGTGATCACGAGCGACGTGATGGTCGTGATGAAGGAGAACTGCCCCAGCACCACCAAAAGGATGCCCGGACGGAGGAATTCGATTTCGTAGTTGAAGGTCTCTTCCACGCCATTGGCGACCGTACTGGCCAGAACCAAGATCGAGATGCCCAAGATCACGCCGGGAATGACCAGCGGCACGACCATCATGATATAAAAGAAGTTCTTGTAGGGGAAATTCACCCGAACAAAGAGGAACGCGTTACACGTTCCGACAAAGACCGACAGGAGCGAGACCATCGTGGCGATGACAAACGAGTAGTAGAGGCCGCGCAGAAGACGTCGGTCATGAAACATGCCAAGCTTGGGTTCCGTATCGTTGAAGAACCAATCGAGTGTGAAGCCCTGCCAGGGCAGAGCGGGAAACAGGCTGTCGTTGAAGGCAAATGTCCCCGCGGCGACCAAAGGTGCTGCGAGGAAGATGAAGAAGGCCAGCACGTAAAGCCTGTAGCCCATCATGAAGGCGGGATTGCGTTTTTGTGCCATCTCTTGCCTCCCTAGCTCTTCGCCACTGTGCTGGACAATGTCTGGCCCGAGATTTTCAGACCAAGCCACACCACGACGGACGTAAAGAACAGGAGCAGGAAGCCGAAGGCCGCACCGGATTCCCAATTGTATCGGCTGATGAACTGCTCATAGATCTGTTCCGTGAACCAGCTTGAGTTTTTCCCGCCCAGAAGGATCGGCGTGAGATAGCTGCCTGCCGTCAGCATGAAGACCACGATGCAGCCCGAGACGATCCCGGGCATGGCATAGGGGATGATGATCCGGCGCAGCACGGTGGGGCCATTGCCGCCCAGGTTGTAGCCTGCCTCGACCATGGCATCGTCCATCCCGTCCAGCGTGGAGACGAGCGGCACGATCATGAAGAGGATCACGGTATAGACGAGCCCCATGATCACGGTGGCATCGTTGTAGAGAAATTCCACGGGTTGGCCCACGAGGCCAGTTTTCTGCAGCGCAGTAGAAATCACGCCGGTTTCCCGCAAGAGCAGGATCCACCCAAACGCGCGGATCAGGTCGCTGACCCAAAGTGGAATGAGGCAGAGCAGAAACAACGCGCCCTTTGAACGTTTGCCCGCGATTTTCGCAATGTAATAGGCAATCGGGAAGCCGATGATGAGCGCCAGCACCGTCACCAGCAGTGACATCGACCCGGTGCGCAAAAGCGTGTTCCAATAGATCGGCTCCTGCACGAAATCGATGTACTGGGCAAAGCTGAATTCATAGACGCGCGGCGCCACCTTTTCGCGCAGGGAAATGATCACCATGCCGATATGGGGCAGTATGATCAGCAGCACGATCCAAAGCGCGAAGGGCGCAAACAGCAGGATGAAGGAGAGGCGCGTGATGTCTTTTTGCATGATCTCAAGCCGCGAAACACATGGTTTGC
>CAKZYL010000034.1 GCA_937884705.1 uncultured Roseovarius sp.
GCGTATAAAATTTGATTGTTTCCAAAAATGAACCAATCACACTGATCGGTGGCGGGCAGGTGGACAAAACCGACCTGTCCTTGGCGCTCGGGCACGCAACTACTCTTGTGGCTGCAGATGGCGGCGCGGATCGGGCGCTCAGCTTCGGATTTACCCCTCAGGCCGTGATCGGCGACTTTGACAGCGTGACAGAAGACGCCCTTGAGCAGATAGCGCCTGAGAACCAACACCGTATTGCCGAGCAAGACAGCACGGACTTTGAGAAAGCTTTGCGCGCAATCGACGCGCCGCTTGTGATCGGGGTTGGTTTTACAGGCGCGCGCGTCGATCACCAACTGGCCGCGTTTAACACGCTTTCGCGGTTTCCAGAGAAGCGCTGCCTGCTGCTTGGAACGCATGAAGTTGTATTCTTGTGTCCGCCCTCGTTTCGGCTTGCGTTGACCAAGGGAAGCACCGTGTCGCTCTTTGCGATGGGCGCCGTTGAGGGGATTTCTGACGGTTTGGAGTGGCCAATCCGAGGACTGCATTTCGCACCAGACGGGCAAAGCGGGACATCCAACATCGCAAGCGGACCCATCGAGCTGGCCTTCACAGCCCCGAAAATGCTTGTGATGCTGCCCAGAGCGGCGTTCGACATCACGGTCGAGGCCCTCCTCAACACGCCGTCCCGTTGGGCCACGTGAGTTAACCCGCTGCCTTGCCTGTGGGCTTGGGTTTCGTTTCACCTGCGACCACGTAAAGCCCCGCGCCCACGATCAGTGCGACCCCCAGATACGTGTAAGGGCCGGGAAGATCGCCAAAGATGACAAAGCCAAGCACCGTGGCGCTGACGATCTCATGATACTGCACCGGCGCATCCAGAGACGCCGGCGCCATGGAGAGCGAAAAGCTGATCATCACATGGCTGATCGTTGCGACCACGCCGAGGCTCAGCAACAACAGCAAAATATTCCCCTGCGGCCAGATCGGATCAAGCGGGTGAAATCCTGATCCATTGAAGGCCCACAGGATCGGGACGGAGAGGGCGAGTGCCGCAAACCCGGTGTAGACTTGCATGGTAATCGGATGCATGCGGGTGGCCATCTTGCGCGTCAGCACAAGGTAAATGGCAAAGGTCACGGCCGTGACCAGCGGGAAGAGCGCGGCGGTGCCCACATTGGCAAAGCTCGGCTGAATGATGAAAAGCGCGCCGGTGAAGCCAAGGGCACAGGCCGCATAGCCCTTGGGGCTGACCCGTTCGCCCAGAAACATCCGCCCAAGAAGCAGCACGAAAAATGGGCCCACAAAAAAGATTGAGATCGTGTCCGCCATCGGCATGAAACGCAGCGCTGTAAAGAAAAACCCGGTCGCAACCAATAGCAGCACAGCGCGGGCAAAGTGCAGGCCCCATTCCTTGAGGTCGGGCCTGTGCAACCAACCAAAGATGATCGCCAGAGGAAAAAGCAGGATACTTTGCGCCACAAACCGAGTTGCTGCAACCTGACCGACAGCGGCGCTGTCCCCGATCAGTTTGGCCATCGCATCCATGATCGGTGCAAAGAGCGCGAAACACACCATGAGACCGATGCCCATACCCGTGCGGGCCCGATCCATTCCATGCGCTTGCATCAGCAGTTCGGCACGTTCACGGCCAATCCGCCAAGCGAGGTCTCTTTGTATTTCTGGTGCATGTCTTCACCGGTCTGGCGCATCGTCTCGATGCAGACATCCAGGGACACAATGTGCGAGCCATCGCCACGCAACGCGAGGCTCGCGGCCGTCACGGCCTTCATCGCGCCAAGACCGTTGCGCTCAATGCATGGCACCTGCACCAGGCCTTTGACCGGATCACAGGTCATGCCAAGATGATGCTCAAGTGCAATCTCTGCAGCATTCTCAATCTGCTCCGGCGTACCGCCCAGCACCGCCGCCAGCCCAGCAGCTCCCATCGCCGCCGCGCTGCCCACTTCTGCCTGACAGCCCGCTTCGGCACCGGAGATCGACGCATTATGCTTCACCAGACCGCCAATGGCAGCCGCCGTGAGCAAGAAGACATCGATGTCGCGCACAGAGGCGCCGGGCACATGTTCCAGCCAGTACTTCATCACGGCTGGCACAACGCCCGCCGCCCCGTTGGTCGGCGCCGTGACCACCTGCCCACCGGCGGCATTTTCTTCGTTCACGGCCATCGCGTAGACGGCGATATAGTCATTGATCAAATGCGGCGCGGCAAAGTTGGCCCCGCGCTCTGCCATAAGAGCGTCGTAAATCCCCTTGGCGCGCCGGCGCACTTGCAGGCCGCCCGGAAGTTCGCCTTCGGTCGCGAGACCGCGCTCAATACAATCATTCATCACCTGCCAGATGCGCGCCACGCCAGTGTGCAAACGGTCGGAACCACTGCGGCTGATCTCATTATCGCGCTTTAGATCGGCAATCGTTTTGCCAGAGGACTGGCACATATCCAGCATTTCAACGGCGTTCTGGAACGGATATGGCACCGGTGCGCCCGGATCGGTATTGCGCCCAGCCTCCAGCTCATCGGCCGACATGACAAACCCGCCGCCAATGGAATAGTAGGTCTCTTGCAGGGTCACATCGCCTTGCGCATCTGTCGCCGACAGGATCATGCCATTGGCATGGCCGGGCAGGCGCGGGCCGAAATCAAAGGACAGATCTTCGCGCGGGTTGAAAGCGAGCGGTCCGAGGCCGTCTGGGTTGATCGTATCCGTCGCCCTGATCTGCGCCAGTAGAGCTTCGGCCTTCTCGTGGTCATAGACATCAGGCAACACGCCTGCGAGGCCAAGGATCGTCGCTCGGTCCGTGGCGTGGCCGACACCTGTGAAGGCAAGCGATCCGTGCAAAGACGCCTTCACCCCGTGAAATTCAAACGGGGACGCGCGCATCAGGTCGAGAAAGCGCCCCGCAGCCACCATGGGCCCCATGGTGTGGGATGAAGACGGGCCAATCCCAACCTTGAACATATCGAAGACGGAGAGAAACATTACATGACGCTGCCTTCTGGTGGCGACGGATAGACCGGGCATGTGAACGGATTAGGCCCCAGCCCTTCCGCAGTTATGGCGGCTTTGGTGCACTCGCAAGCCTCCAAGCGCTCTGTCATAGCGTATAGATGCGGCCACGTGGAAATCTCGCACCACTCCTTTTCTTCATCCTTGGGATATAGCATCAACCACCGACAAATGCAGGCCACATAGACATCTATGACCGAAATCGACCGCCCCAAGCCGCCGTCGCCTGTCGCGTAGGCGTTTTCCATGAGGTCCAGATGCCGACGCAGCTCTCCCTGAAGATAGGTGGTAAGTGTCGTGTAGGTTTGCTCAGCGGATCCAAGGTATTGATTGGGATAAAATCGCATCCGCGCCGCAGCATGCAGCGTGTTGGATGCGAAAAAGAGGTATTTCAAAAAAGCGCCTCTGTCGGGGTGATCCGGCGACGGTGCCATGGCCCGGTGGCGATCTGCCAACCAGAGCAGAATGGCCGCCGTTTCAAAGATCGGACCATCTGGTGTTTCAAGCGCAGGGATTAGGCCGGCCGGATTGATCTTGAGATAGGCTGCCGCCTTGTGCGCACCCGAAGACCGATCAACCAGCACGGTGTCGTAAGGCACACCCATCTCCTCCAACGCCAGCCGAATGACAAGCGAGGCATTATCTGGCACCCAGTGGAGACGATAGCGGTCGGTCATGTGGTTGCAGGTAAAATGTTTCGTTCAAACAAACCTGCCTAAAAGCGACAGAATTCATGGGCGCAGCGAATGACCGGATGGAGCCCAAACTGTCCAGTGCTGCAGTGCACGTGCAGGACATGATCAATTCGTACATCAGGCCTCTGGCCTGCCAATTTGCAAAAAACTTCGCGGTACGACACGCCAACAGCATAGGTCGTCGGTTTCGTCATGTCCTGAAGCGGAAACGAAACCGTTTGGGAAACACCGGCGAACAGGGTGTTATTGACATCGGCCGCGAATACTCACGCGCAGCGTGACCTATTGCGGAGGCAAGCTGCTGAGGAAAAGTGCATAAATGCCCAAAGGCACAACGGCGGCCGCCACGCAGGCAAGCAGGTTAAGATGTTTTTGGGTCATGAGCTTGCGGCCCCGCTTCAATGCCAACAGGTGCGCTCCACCAACCAAGGCGGCCAACCCGGCTGGCGAATAGACAATTGCGTATTCTGTCCAGTGAAAGTCCACGCCTGGCGAAAGCTGGTTCCGTCCCATGTAAATCAAAACAGCCAAAAGCGCTGCGAAAATTGCATAGTCCCGCCCGGTTATGGAACGACCCTGCTTCGCATCCTGCGTGCGCGCGCGATCGATGCGCTCTATAGCTTTTCCGGACAACCAAAGCACAACCGCAAATCCAAACATAATCATCGGGATGAGCAGCAGGATAATGGCACCCCCAGCTGACGGATCACCTGTAGACGCTAGCCCAACAGACAGAATGATATAGGCCGCCGCCAATACAGCCGCGCCAGCAACAACGCCGGCGCTAATTCGATAGGCCTTATACACGCCAGGCCGCGCTTCGGTTGGGTTTGTCATAGTGAAAGCACTCCTTCAAGCGGCAGTCATTGCAACGGACTGAGGCGAAATTGGGGCGAACGCCCCTGGCGCGCCTGAAAAAGCGCCTCGGGTCATAACCCACGCTGTTCGAAATGGGCAGGCCGACCTGGAGCACCACACAGGGTGCAGCATCGCAAAGCAGACCTAAAGTAAAAGAAATCGAATGGCAGTTTTCCCGCAAACTGCGCTTAGCTGAGGTATCGAAACTAGAGCTGGGCCAGGGGCTCACTCTCGGCGCTCTCGGCCCCGATCTTTGAAATACCCATCTAAGATTTAATCCGTCCGACATTGCCCCTCGCGCCCCTCGCACAATCCCCCTATAAGCCCAGTGATACCTTTACGGAGAGGCTGCCATGTCCGGAGAACTGTCGCCTATCGACAAAGCGAAATTCGTAGCTGCTAAGCGGTCTGTCGACTTCGTGGAAGACGGCATGCGTGTCGGACTGGGCACTGGCAGCACGGCCGCCTGGATGGTGCGCTGTCTGGGCGAGCTGGTACGCGACGAAGGTCTCAAGATCCGTGGCGTGCCGACCTCGACACGGACCGCGGAACTTGCCAGAGACGTGGGCATTGAGGTCATCAGTCTTGATGAAGCCAAATGGCTCGATATCACCATCGACGGCGCCGATGAGTTTGACAGTGAGTTAAACCTCATCAAAGGCGGCGGTGGGGCGCTGCTGCAGGAAAAAATTGTCGCAACGGCCAGCGATCAGATGATCGTGATTGCTGATATCGGCAAGCAGGTGGGCACGCTCGGAGCGTTTCCACTTCCGGTAGAGCTGATCCCTTTTGGCTGGCAGACGACCAAGAGCCTCCTTGAGGAGTTTCTCATCTCCATGGATGTGTTGCGCCGCGATACCACGCTGCGCATGAATGGCTCACGGCCCTATGTGACCGATGAGGGCAACTACATCCTTGATCTCCATCTGGGCCGCATCGGAAATGCCCGCCAACTGGCATCGGTGCTCAACCAGATCCCCGGCGTGGTTGAAAACGGGCTCTTCATGGATATCTGCGACATTGTCGTTCTGGGCCATGGCGACGGTCGCGTTGAGACGCGCGACATCAATGAAGGAACGGTGGAAGAGGATCGGCTCGACTTCGTTGAGTCTGAGAATGTTTTCTCTGACCTGCAAGACTAAGGCGAATATCCAATGGCATTTGACTACGATCTCTTCGTGATCGGTGGCGGGTCCGGCGGCGTGCGCGCGGCACGTGTTGCCGCGCAAACCGGCGCAAAAGTCGCTTTGGCCGAAGATGACCGGTACGGAGGCACCTGTGTGATCCGAGGCTGCGTGCCCAAAAAATTCATGGTTTTTGCCAGCGAATACCCGGCCATGATCGCAGACGCCCAAGAGTATGGCTGGGCCGTGAATGCAGGTGGCTTCAATTGGGACAGCTTCAAAACGAAACTTCACACAGAGCTCGACCGCCTCGAGGGCGTCTACCGCAAGATACTCAGCTCAAATGGCGTGACAACTTATGACGCGCGCGCCACGATTGCAGATCCGCACACTATAACTCTTTCCACGGGCGAATCTTTCTCGACCAAACACATTTTGGTCGCGACAGGCGGCAGCCCGGTGAGACCAAGCTTGCCGGGGTCAGAGCATGGGCTCGTCAGCGATGACATGTTCCATTTCGACACGCTGCCCAAGTCGATGCTGATTATCGGAGGCGGGTATATCGCGTGTGAGTTTGCAGGCATCATGAATGGCCTCGGCGTTGAGGTTTGCCAATTTTATCGTGGGGCGCAAATCCTGCGCGGATTTGACGAAGAGGCGCGCGGCCTGGTTTCAGAAGAAATGATCCAGAATGGCATCGATCTGCGGCTCGGCACGAATATTATCGAAATGGAGCCGGTCGAAGGCGGCTATCGTATCAAGGCGACCAATGGCCAGGAGCGTGTGTTCGAACAAGTGATGTTCGCCACGGGCCGCAGGCCGAACACAGCAGATATGGGTCTCGAAGAGGTCGGCGTGAAGCTGGGCCGGGGCGGGCAGATCATCGTCGATGAGTACAGCCAGACCGATGTGCCCTCGATCTATGCCATCGGCGACGTCACCGACCGCGTCAACCTGACGCCCGTGGCCATCCGCGAGGGTATGGCCTTTGTGGAAACGGTCTTCAAAGGCAATCCCACGCCGGTCGATCATCACCTGATCCCGACGGCGATTTTCACCCAACCCGAGATGGGCACCGTCGGCCTCAGCGAAGAGGACGCGCGGGAGCAGGAACCGATCCACGTCTACGCGACTTCGTTCAAACCAATGCAACAAAGCTTCGCCGGTCGGCCCAATCGGGTTTTGATGAAATTGATTGTGAGCCAGGAAACCCGCAAGGTTCTGGGCTGTCACATTGTCGCCCCTGCGGCTGGTGAAATGATCCAATTGGCGGGCATTGCAGTAAAAATGGGCGCGACCAAAGAGGATTTTGATCGCACAGTCGCTGTTCACCCTACCATGTCGGAAGAGATCGTGACACTGAAAGAGCCGGTGAGAAGCGCTTGAAATATGCTGCGCATTACACAGTTTAAAGATGAAGCGCCTTAACGCGGCAGGTTAACAAAGGAAACGTTTAAATGGCTGGAAATTCTGGCGGCCCTTGGGGCGGCGGACCGGGTGGAGGAAACAACGGCGGCGGTGACGACGACGATCGCCGTGGCAACCGACGCCCACCAGATCGCCCGCAGCAGATGCCCGAGATCGACGAACTGGTGCGCAAGGGTCAAGACCAACTGCGCGTACTGATGGGCGGTCGCGGTGGCGGCGACCGCAGAGGTGGAACTGGCGGCGATGGCGGCGGGCCGACATTCGGCAAAGGCACCTTTATCATCGGTGGCTTGATCGCCGTCGTGCTTTGGGCCGCGGCCAGCTTCTACACGGTGAAACCGGAAGAGCAGTCCGTTGAGCTCTTCCTTGGTGAATATTACCGCACGGCCAATCCGGGTCTTAACTTTGCGCCGTGGCCTCTCGTGACCTACGAAAAACTGGCCGTAACGCGGGAACAGAACGAAGATATCGGTGTTGGCGGTCGTGGTTCTGAGGCTGGCCTGATGCTGACCGGGGATGAAAACATCGTCGACATCGATTTCCAAGTGGTTTGGAACATCAACGATCCAGCGAAGTTCCTCTTCAACCTCCGCGATCCACGCCAGTCGATCCGCGCGGTGTCAGAATCGGCGATGCGTGAGATCATCGCCCAATCAAACCTCGCGCCGATCCTCAACCGTGACCGGGGTGTGATTGCGTCGCGCCTGGAGGATCTCATCCAGCTCACGCTTGATAGCTATGACAGCGGCGTGAACATCATCCGTGTGAACTTCGACAAGGCTGACCCGCCACAGCAGGTGATTGATGCCTTCCGTGACGTTCAGGCCGCAGAGCAGGAGCGCGACCGTCTTGAGAAAGAGGCCGATGCCTACGCCGCGCGTGTTCTCGCCGAGGCCCGTGGTCAGGCAGCCCAGTCTCTCGAAGAGGCGGAAGGTTACCGTGCGCAGGTCGTGAACGAAGCTGAAGGTGAAGCGAGCCGCTTTACAGCCGTTTTGGCCGAGTATCAGAAAGCGCCTGAAGTCACCCGCAAACGCCTTTACCTCGAAGCGATGGAAGAGGTGCTGGGTGACATCGACAAAATCATCCTAGATGACGCCTCTGGTGGTGCGCAGGGCATTGTGCCTTACCTGCCGCTCAATGAGTTGCGTCGCCCGGCAGGAGCGCAGTGATATGAAAAAGACAACGTTTCTTCTTCCAATCGTGGCGGTCCTGATCGCACTTGGTTTATCGGCGGTGTTTATCGTGGACGAACGCGAGAAAGGCCTCGTTCTGCAGTTTGGCCGAGTGGTCAATGTGAAGGAAGAGCCGGGCATCGCGTTCAAGATCCCGCTGATCCA
>CAKZYL010000035.1 GCA_937884705.1 uncultured Roseovarius sp.
GCCAGCCCTTGCCGTCGATCACCTGTTCATTGGCAAGCACGGTCATATCGACCGGATCCCAGTTCACCACCGCGTTCTTGCGGTAGATCAGACCGGCATCCAGCATGTCGATGAACATGGCCTGCTGGTGGCGGTAGTATTCAGGGTGACAGGTTGCAATTTCCCGAGACCAATCGAGAGAAAACCCCAGCGGCTTCAGCTGTGATTTCATGTCGGCGATGTTCTGATAGGTCCATTCGCCTGGGTGTATCCCTTTGTCCATCGCAGCGTTTTCAGCGGCCAAACCGAAGGCATCCCACCCCATAGGATGCAGCACATTGTGCCCCGTCGCCAAGCGGTGACGCGCGATCACATCACCAAGCGTGTAGTTGCGAACATGGCCCATGTGGATGCGGCCCGATGGATATGGAAACATCTCCAGGACATAGTATTTGGGTTTTTCCGCAGATCGCTCCGCGCGGAACACGCCAGCCTTGTCCCAGGCTGCCTGCCACTTCGCTTCGATATCGCCGGCCGAATAGCGCGTCATTTCTACCATGACCTAGAATTGTTTTAACTGACCGAGTGATAGGAACGTTATCAGCCGGGGTCCAGCAGGAAAGATGACAAATCGCACCCTTGCGCCAGTAATCGGGTACGTCTTAGATCAATTGGGGCCCAAACAGACGAGCCAACATGAAGATCCTTTTTATTCATCAGAATTTTCCCGGTCAGTACAAGCACCTTGCACAGTCGTTGGCGGCTGCGGGGCATGACTGCGTGGCCCTGACCTTGCGGGTCAAAGAGGCCAAGATTTGGAATGGGGTGCAGATTATCCCCTATCACCTCATGCAACGATCCGATCAAAGCACGCATCCATGGGTTCTGGATTTTGACACCAAGGTGACGCGCGCCCATGCGTGCTTTGCTGCTGCTCGCAAATTGAAAGAGCGAGGCTTTGAACCCGATCTCATTCTGGCGCATCCGGGTTGGGGCGAGGCGATGTTTCTCAAAGACGTCTGGCCCGACGCACGGATGGGACTTTACTGTGAGCTTTACCATCTTTCGGGGCGACCACATGGAGGGTTTGATCCAGAATTTGAAGCGGCTGACACGCTGGAGGCGGCACTGCGTATTCGGATGAAAAACCTGCACAATCACCTGCATTTTGAGGTCGCTGATGCCGGGATCAGCCCGACCGCGTTTCAGGCCGACACGTTTCCCAGTTCATTTCGTAACAAGATCACTGTCTGCCATGATGGGATCGACACAGAGACCTCTCGGCCCGATCCAGAGGTGACGCTGAATCTTCAAAAACGCGGCGCATTGAGTCGCAACGATGAGATCATAACTTTCGTCAATCGCAACCTAGAGCCCTATCGCGGCTATCACATTTTCATGCGGGCCCTGCCGCGCCTTTTGCGGGAACGCCCGAATGCCACGGTTCTGGTGGTGGGCGGCAATGATGTCAGCTATGGGGGGCGCCCGCCAGAAGGCCAAACCTGGAAGCAGATTTTCATCGATGAGGTGCGCCAGGAGATTTCCGACAGCGACTGGGAGCGTGTCCGGTTTCTTGATCGGATCCCCCATGCGCAATTCACCAAACTGCTTCAGATCAGCACGGTGCACATATATCTGACCTACCCCTTTGTTCTGAGCTGGAGCTTGCTGGAGGCGATGAGCTGTGGCGCGGCCATCGTGGCCAGTGCGACAGCCCCAGTTCAGGAGGTGATTCGAGATGGTGAAACGGGCCAGCTCGTGGACTTTTTCGACGTAGACGGGTTGGTAGAAAAGGTCAGCGCGCTGCTCGATGACCCTGATCGGCGCCTGGCGTTTGGTGAGGCCGCGCGCGCCGAGATGATCGCGAACTATGATCTAAAATCGATTTGCCTGCCGCGTCAGATCGCCTGGGTCGAAGACGTGATGCAGGGTTAGTAGGGCCTCGCGCCGAAAATGGCGGAGCCGACGCGCACATGCGTGGCCCCGAACGTCACCGCTTTTTCGAAATCACCGCTCATGCCCATGGAAAGGCCAGTGAGACCGTTGCGCTCCGCGATTTTCGCCAGGAGCGCAAAATGCAACGCGGCTTCCTCATCGACCGGTGGAATGCACATGACCCCTCGAATAGAGAGATCAAGCGCGCGGGCATCTTTGATGAATGCGTCCGCCTCTGCAGGCCAGATCCCTGCTTTTTGATCTTCTTCGCCGGTATTCACCTGCACGAAGAGGTCAGGACAAGAGCCCAGTTCCTGGGCCAGTCGCGCAAGGGTTTTGGCCAGTTTTGGCCGGTCCAACGAATGAATGGCCTGACAGAGCTCCATTGCCTGACGTGCCTTGTTGGTCTGCAATGGCCCCACGAGGTGCAGATCCACACTCTCATATGTCTCGCGAAACATCGGCCATTTGCCCGCGGCCTCTTGCACCCGGTTTTCCCCAAACACCCGGTGACCTTCTTGCAAGACGGCCTCCACCCGCTCGTTGGGCTGTTTTTTGGAAATTGCGATCAGCTCCACGCTGCCTGGCTCTCGGCCTGCGTCGCTTTCGGCCTTGCGCAAGCGGTCCGTGATGTCTGCCAATGCCATGGGGCACCTTTTCGTGATTGGGTCAAACGTGTGCTGTGCATGCCATAGCTGAGGCAAGGTGTAAAACCGCGTCCTCACGCAGTCTTCATAATCACCCAAGCGGTTCGCATGAATCCTGTGTCGCAAATCACCTTCGGCGGCGGCACGCTGTCAGGTGCCATTTGCCTTGTCGACATGCGCTTGCTTGGATAGTAGGGAATATGGAAACAATAACAGGTTCCTGCAGTTATGATGACGACCTCTGTAAAGACAGCTGTGATTTCGGTGACTTGCCTTGCCTTCTTTGCATCCTGCGGGTCGACAGATCGCAGAGTTCGCGAGGACGCGTTCGAAGTGGAAACAGGTCGGGAATCCAAATCATCGGTCGATGATGGAAGCAGCCTGTTGGACATCTTCAAAGACGGCGGCGATAAAGTTAAGGTCAACCGCTTTCTTTGGACTGCGACATTGCAGGTTCTGGATTTTCTTCCAGTGGAAAGTGCCGATCCGTTTACCGGCGTTATCTCAACGGGATTTGGCCGCCCGCCCGGCGGTGGGCAGCAATATCGCGCGACGGTTCTGATCAGTGATCCAGCATTGGATGCGAGATCCTTGAACGTGGCTCTTCAGACACGCGGCGGCGCCTCTGTGAGCACGGCCACGAAGCGCGCCGTGGAAGACGCCATCCTAACCCGCGCGCGTCAATTGCGCGTTGAGGCCAAAGGCTTCTAAACCACGTCCAATGTTTAAGAGCGCCGACGGCTGTGCAAAGTGCGCAGACGCTGATCGATTTTGGTAAGAGCTATTGTTCCAGCCGTGGCGTATGAGCGCTAATTCGACGCAAGCACCGCGCGGCCCACCGGCCCTTCGTGGCTGATGATACCGGCGTAGCGCGGGTTGGCCATGATCTGATGCAGATCAACCTCTTGCCCATTGAGATATGCCGTCCGGCTGACCAAGCGTATGCCGTGGCTGTAATCAGCATAGCCGGCACCATGGACCGTACTGAGGGGCTGAATGGGTTGGCCATTGCGCCGGTGCCACCCGTAGATCGCGACGCGCCCGCGATTGGAGGCAAGCCGCGTGGTCAGGACAACATCCTTCTTGTGCCCTGAAATCAGGTTGCCGTGGGTGGCGCCTGCACTGCGGCGTTGCGCTTCTACGGTATCATTGTGGCGCATGAAATACGTGGTTGATGTCATCTGCGGGCCAGGTGACATCGGGCTTGGCGACAAACGCGTCTTGGCCTGGCGATAGATAGCATCGACGACGCGTGGCGTGGGCAGAACCATGTTGAAGGACCGTGCAACCCGGCTGGCACCATTGAGGCCAAGCGGCACTCGAACAAAATCCGAGTCGCTGCCCAGTGCGAGGTAATCAGGCGTAACGCACAGGGTAATATTGGTCACCCGGCCGTCGGACGCCCGGCCACTCAATGTGACTGGCACCAGATTGCGCTGGAAGCTTGGCATATTGCCCTTGAGCAGTTCAGCCACAACCATTTGATCGCGTTTCACACCGTCAATGCTCTGGGCGCCGGCCAGGATCGAAGAGGCCCCTCCGGCACCACCCTTCCTGCGCGGCATCCCACGTGCCAAGCGTTTGGGACACCGGGCGGATGGGGCCGCGATACGGGGTGTTTCCGGCACGATCTCAGGCTGACGCCGCGTTTCCGGCGCAGTGGCGGTCTCGGGCACAAAAAGACTTGCAAGACGCACGGCCTCTTCGACGGCTGTTGGTCGTGTCAA
>CAKZYL010000036.1 GCA_937884705.1 uncultured Roseovarius sp.
GTGGCCTTCAGCGGTTGGTGGGATCGCTCTGTGATCACGCTCTACTCGGTCATTTCCGCCGTGATTATCTCGATGTTCATCGGCATCCCGCTGGGCATCTTCGCGTCGCGCTCTGAAAAGTGGTCTCGTCGGATGCTCTTGGTGTGCGACACGGCACAGACCTTCCCCAGCTTTATCTACTTGCTTCCGGCGATCATGCTCTTTGGCGTATCGGACGTCACCGTCGTCCTCTCCATCGTGATCTTCACCACGGTGCCCCTGACCCGCTACACAATCGAAGGTTTGCGCAATGTGCCACCGGAGATGACAGAGGCCGCTGATATGTCCGGAGCGACAAAACGCCAAAAGCTGCTGACCGTGCAACTGCCCCTCGCGCTGCCGACCATGGCCGTCGGCTTCAACCAGGCCATCATGTTTGCCTTCTTCATGGTGATCATCGCGGCCTTCATCGGCACACAGGATCTGGGCCAGGAATTGCAGCGCACGCTGGCTGGCACAGACCTTGGTAAGAACTTTGTCCTAGGGATGAACGTGGCCTTGATGGCGCTCACGTTTGACCTGGCCATTATCAGCTGGGCCAACCGGCGGAAGAAAGCGCTCGGACTCGAGTAATGGGACTGGAGTAATGGGAAAGCTCGCGGATCACCGCACCGTTGCGAACTTTGACAAGGACGGTTTTGAGATCTTGGAAATGCCGGACCTGCCCGGGGAGCAGGTGTGGTGGAAGAACGTGTCGTTTGAGGAGGCGACCGGCCAGGGGAGTTATCTCTTGGTTATGGCGCCTGGCACGCGATGCAACCCGCATCGTCACAATGGACCGGAGGAGTTCTACATCATCGAAGGCGATCTTGAGGATTGCGACGGACACATGTACCGGGCGGGCGAGTTTGTCTCGCTCTCGGGCGGGTCTGAGCATTTCTCAGTCACGCATGCAGGCTGCAAACTGGTGGTCACGCATCGGGGACAGATGGATGACCTGCGCGTCGATGACGTTGAAAGTGTCATATGAATGTAAATCCTGTTTTTGAAACACCCTATGAGCGCGCGGGCGTCATTACACCGGGCCTGCCCATTCTGCCGCATGGGACAGAGCGGCACCCGGTGCCGGGCGGCGGGTCGCGTGCTGTGCCGGTGTTTCAGGGTGATGAGATTTCCGTGCTGGATCGTCAAGGCTTGCAGCCGGGAGAGCTGGTGTTTTTTGCGCCCGATGGCAGCTCAGACGTGGGCAAGATCGGGGCGACCAGCGACGGCAAGCCCGAAGGCCTGATGCAGGTTCTGCTGCAAGGCACGGTATCGGGCAAACGGGTCGCTGCCGCGCTGGATAAAGCGGGGTTTGACCTAGGCAAAGCCCAAGCGGCGCGGATCTTTCCAAACGGGTCCCGCCCCGGCGACATGGCGACATTCCACGTGGAATGCGACGGGATGATCATTCTGGCCGCGCCCGGTGGCCCAATGACGCCCGAGGCGCAGAATCCGCCGACGGAATTGATCCTTTACGTCCGCAGGGCCAATCCAGGCGTGGCGAAGGGTGGACATCAGCCAACAGATCCCCTCGCTGACCCTATACATGACGTCAATATCCAACCCGGCGATGCGAAAAGCTACGAGGTTAAGAAAGGGCAGTACATTCAGATCCTCGATGTACAGGGGCGCGAGTGTTCGGATTTTCAGGCCTTCTCACTGCGGGACCTCGATAAAGGGCTCGAACGCGAGATCGATCCGACGACGACGCGGACCTTGATGGGCAGCCTCTATCCCACGCCGGGTATCTTCTCAAAGTACTGGACCGTGGATCAACAACCGCTTGTCGAGATCGTGCAGGATACCTGCGGCCGCCACGATACGTTCGGCCTTGCCTGCACGGCGCGATATTATGAAGACATGGGCTATCCCGGGCATGTGAATTGCTCAGACAATATGAATGCCGATCTGGAAAAATACGGTATCCGCCCGCGTGGTGGCTGGCCTGCAATAAATTTCTTCTTCAACACGACACTCGATGACACCCATGCGCTTGGCATGGATGATCCGTGGTCACGCCCTGGGGATTACGTCTTGTTGCGCGCGCTCAGTGATCTGATCTGCGTGTCAAGTGCCTGCCCCTGTGACATTGATCAGGCGAACGGGTGGAACCCAACCGACATTCAGGTCCGAACCTATGGTGCGACCGAGAAATTCAGCCGCTCCGTCGGCTATAGAAAGTCAGCGGAGGCCGAATTGGAACCGACAAAAGAAACCGCGTTTCATCCCTGCTTTGGTAAACTGACCCGCGATTTTGTGGAGTATAACGGCTATTGGCTGCCCAACACCTTCCCCAACTATGGCCCGACGGCAGAGTATTGGGCCTGTCGCGAAAAGGCGGCGATCATGGATCTGTCGCCACTGCGCAAATATGAGGTGACAGGCCCGGATGCTGAACAGCTCATGCAGCATTGCGTGACGCGCAATGTCAAGAAACTGGCGGTGGGGCAGCTGACCTACACGGCGATCTGCTATGAGCACGGCGGCATGATCGACGACGGCACGCTCTTCAAACTGGGAGACAACAACTTCCGATGGATCGGCGGCAACGACACGTCTGGCCTCTGGATCCGTGAGCAAGCCGAGAAGCTGGGGCTGAATGCCTGGGTGCGCAGCTCCACGGATCAGCTGCACAACGTGGCCGTCCAGGGGCCCAAAAGCCGCGACATTCTCAAGGACATCATCTGGACCGCGCCCACCCAACCGACGGTCGAAGAGCTGGACATGTTCCGGTTCGCGCCTGCGCGTCTGCGCGATTTCGATGGTACAGCGATTTTGATCGGGCGCGCTGGCTACTCGGGCGAGTTGGGGTATGAGATCTTTTGTCACCCCAAAGATGCCGTCGAAGTGTTTGAAACGATCTGGGCTGCGGGAGAGCCGCACGGAATGGCACCGTTGGGATTGGCAGCCCTCGATATGATCCGGATTGAGGCGGGTTTGATTTTTGCTGGATCTGAATTTGATGATCAGACCGATCCATTTGAAGCAGGCATTGGTTTCACTGTGCCGCTGAAATCCAAGAATGATGATTTTGTCGGCCGCGCCGCGTTAGAGGAGCGCAAAGCGCATCCGCACCGCAAGATGGTCGGCCTGGATATCGAAAGCGGTCTGGTGCCATCCCCCGGGGACTGCCTGCGCATCGGCAAGGCACAAGTGGGCGAGGTCACAAGCGCGATGAAATCCCCGATCCTTGGCAAGACCATTGCTTTGGCGCGCGTTTCGGTGACCCATTCAGAGCCTGGCACAGAGATCGAGATCGGGCAGCTTGATGGTCAGCAGAAGCGGCTAAAAGCACGGGTGGTGCCGTATCCGCATTTCGATCCGACGAAAGAGCGCGTCAAAGGAAATTACGAAGACGCCTGATCCAACCGCATAGCAAATCATCCCCTGCCAGTGCGACTGCCAGATTTTTGACCAAAGATGCGGCTCAAAGCGTGAACAGGCCAGCAACCGGCTCGCTGGCCTTGCGTCAGAGTTAAAACGCTTCATCTGTGCGCTATCTGATGCAAAGGGCACATCCGTTGACCGTTCACTCCGTTCCCGCGCGCCTCTCTGACTTCCCCGATTGGATGTACATTTTGCGCGACTGCTATGACGTATATCGCCGGATGCCGGCAGGCGGCAGCGCCAAGATCCGCAGCCATCAACGCGCGGTGCGCGAACGCATCAGCCGGGTGATCAAATCCAATCCGCAAATGGCCATGCCGGAGCCGCAGACAAAACCGGTTGTGGCGCATTTGCAGCGCGCGCTGAATAACGGGCGCGGCGAAAAACACGCAGCGTTCATTCATTCGATTGAGGCCGTGTGCGATCGCCTGGTCTGGCAGTACGGGTATGAAAAGGTGCCCCGCGGTCTTGAGAAAAAATATGCCTATGCCGAGATGGCAGGACCGAACGGGCCGGTCCTGACGGATGAGGTTATCTTGGGGCTTGTCCTCTTCGCGCCAGGCTGCACCTATCCTGCGCATGCCCATGAAGGCATTTCTGAAAGCTATTTTTGCCTGTCAGGCGCTGTGTCTGAAAACGATCAAGGCGTTTACGCGCCGGGATCATTGATTTTCAATCCACCCGAGCAACTGCATCGGATCACAGTCGCGGATACAAACCCAGCCCTTCTGTTTTACGCTTGGGAAGGACATCGAGAAAAGCTCGCTGATCAGAAAATGGTGTTCCGCCGGAAACCCAAATGACCTTATCTTGACCATTTTCTGATGCAGATTTTTGTAAAAAATCTGCCGCCAACGTCTGGCGCGCATTTTTTTCAAAAATGCGGTCCGAAATCTTTTAAAGATTTCGGGCTTGGTAAATCTGAACGCGGTCTGTCTGTCAGGGCAGGCTTGACCAAGGGCGCGCCCCAGTGCCGCAATCAACCCCGACCAATGTAAGGCATCTTGGTTGCCATGATCGTCATAAATTGCACATTTGCCTCGAGCGGAAGCTCTGCCATGTGCAGCACCGCGCCGGCCGCTTCCTTGACATCCATAGTCGGCAGCCCTGGGTAATTTTTCTTGATGCCTGCCACCAGCTCTGTTTCCGCATTGCCGATATCGATCTGACCACAGGCAATGTCGAAGGGCCGCCCGTCCAGAGAGAGCGTCTTCGTCAGCCCGGTGACCGCGTGTTTTGTCGTGGTGTAGCAGACGGAGTTTTCACGCGGCGTGTAAGCGGAAATGGAACCGTTATTTATAATGCGCCCACCTTGCGGTGACTGACCCCGCATATGCGCGAACGCTAGGCGCGCGGCGATGAACATGCCTCGCAGATTGATGGCGACAACCTGGTCGAAATCATCCAAAGACACCTCGTCGATTGTCGCCGCGGGGCCGAACATACCGGCATTGTTGAAAATAGCATCCAAGCGGCCCGTCTCGGCCATAAACTTGGCGAACACGCCCGCCATAGCTTCAGCGTCCGTCACATCAGCGGGCAATGCGATGGCACCCCCATGCGCGCTGGCCATCTCCTCAAGGATATCCTTGCGACGTGCAACAAGGCCCACTTGCCAACCGGCGGCCAGAAATTTCTCCGCGCTCGCACGCCCAATGCCGGAACTGGCGCCGGTGATCAGAATTGATTTCATGTGTCTTGCTCCATTCTGAGCGGCACCGGGTCGGTGCCGCGAAGATCATCGATGCTGAGCGCGCCTGAGGGTTTGGAAAGCCGATTGCGCACCACCCAGTGCAAACGGTGTTCTGCCCGTGTGATAGCGACATAGGTCAAACGTTTCCACAAGGGTTGGCCGGCTTCCATGCGACCCATGCGGGCCGCAGCGTAGATATCCGGGGCAAAGACCTGCACGTCGGACCATTGGCTGCCCTGCGCCTTGTGGATCGTCACCGCCGCCCCATGCAGGAACGCAGCCCCCATGCGGGCGGCAAACGGAATGAAGGGCTCTTCCTCGTCCGGTTTTTCAATCTTGACGATAGAGGCCGCGCTAACCTGCGGCTCTGGCGCGCCGACCACGTGAAGACGCGAAAACCCAGGCTTTCGGCCCGGGCCGAGATAGATGACTTGCGCGCCTTTGATCAAGCCCCGTGCCTCAAGATCGAGGCGCTTCTTGCGATGCTTCATAGGGAGCTCAATCCCGTCGCAGATAAGAGGTTCGCCTTCGAGTAACTCGGTCTCTGGTGCGCCATAGACCGCTCGGAACGCGTTGATCAAGCGAATGCGCGTCGCGTTGCGCCAGACCAGCACTGGGCTGCGCGCCATGAGATCCACCTCCACCCTCTGGGCATAGACCACGCGATCATCGCGGGCGGCAGCGTGCTCTACCATGCGTTCAAAATCCGCGAACCCCATGTCGGGATCGGCCAAGGCATGCGCCAGATCGAGGATCGGATTGTCGGCATCTTGTCGATGCACCCGGTGCAACGTCAGGCGTGCCGGGTCTGGCAAGGTGTCAAACACCATGTCGCCCGTTCCCTGCACCGTGCCCTTCACTGGCGGCAACTGAGCGGGATCTCCGAACATGACAAGCGTCGGGAAAATCTCCTGCAGATCCTCGAACTGCTTTTCGTCCAACATGGAGGCCTCATCGACAAACCCGATGTCCAAAGGCTCAGATCGCCGTGTCCAACCGCTGATGAAATCAGACCCTCGCAACCCGGCCGCGGCGAATGCGCCGGGGATTGATTTGTTGTCTTGATAAAAGGCATGGGCGCGGTCGAGAGCCTGCTCGGTCAGGCCTTCGATCTCCGGCCTCTCTCCTTGACCTGCCAGCCATTCAGCAAAGCGCTCGTACTCCGGGTCATAAACCGGCGTATAGAGAATGCGATGGATGGTGGTTGCGGGCACCCCACGCATGCGCAAAACGCTGGCGGCCTTGTTGGTTGGGGCCAGGATCGTCAGCGTGCGTTTGTCGCGTTTCTTGCGGCTTTCCCAATCGCCGGAAACAATCTCTACCCCTGCCTCTTCCAACGCATTGTAAAGCGCGGCCAACAACAGAGTTTTCCCTGAGCCGGCCTTGCCAACCACGGCCATCACGGCATTTTTTCCCTCTCGCAGAGGGGTCAGAATGGCATTGTCCAGATCAATGCCCATCGCACCCAGCATCTGGGAGATGCGATCATGCGCGTCCGCTTGATCTTCGGAATATGTAACAGAGGGCGGCGCCATGGCGCGACCCTACCTTTGGCCTGCGGCTGCTGCCAGCGAAAGCGTCAGGCGAGCGTATACATTTCTGTCTGCTTGGCATTGGCCCCGGCGTGAAACCACTCCGCGACCAAAGCTGGATCCATCTGCGCGCGGCGAGCAATCTTGGCGCGATCTTCGTTAGATCGAGACCACAGGCCGACGCTGATCTGATCGTTACCGTCCCCTGCACTTCCGAGAATTTCTGGGGGCCACCCTACGCGTCGGTAAATCCGGATCATACGTGCGTCGAACACACCGACGAAATCGTCGACTGCGCATTGACGCATCACTTCCCCGCCGCCCAACATCAATGCTGCCGCGATCTTTGAGGGCGCGCCCTGAGCCAGGCAGAAGCGTGTGCATTCCCAGATGAACGGGCTTTCCAAGGTGCCACCGCCCATCAGATGAGTGAAGTGATCGTTCAGCATGGTCTGTCCTGTCGTCGGCAAAAATCGCAGAGATCCCAGATGCCGCCCCTTCGGATCGGAATAGATGACATAAAGCGGATTGAGGTTGTCATATTCGTCGCGTTCGCGGCCATGGTGATCGACGGTCACATCCCATCCCAGGCGAGTTTTGAATTGGTCCGCGCGATCGCGAAACATGCTTTCGGCAAGCACTGGATTGCGTGAAAGATCATTGGCGTAGATGAAATTGAGCATGGCTGTCCCCTCTGACGTGAGGGCGACAGATTTCTCTGCAAAACTTAAAGGAGACCGATCAAGCCGCGCGTTGCACAAGCACTGCGTTAACGAGTTCGCTCAAACAAAAACGGAGGAAGCCGCAAAGCCGGCCTCCTCCGTCTTCCCCGCAGGCTCCCATTCCACCATGCGTGTCACTGAAAAAGGTCGGCCATCCTGGCCACGCAATTAAGATAGGGAACAAAGCACCGCCTGCAAAGCATCTTCTTCCTACAATTAAGCGAAATTCTGAGACGCCAAAACAATAAGCAATTGTAAATGTTAAGGCACCGGTAATCGCTGCGCATGTATCACCATCGTGGGTATGGAGATTTAGGTGGAAAGTATGGCTGAAGCGGACGATCGCGTCGCACCGGTCATCAAAAAGAAAAAGATTGTCCAGGCGGATGGGCACCATGGCGGTGCCTGGAAGGTTGCATATGCGGACTTTGTGACCGCGATGATGGCATTCTTTCTTTTGATGTGGCTATTGAATGCGACAACGGAAAAACAGCGCAAAGGCATTGCGGATTACTTCACTCCAACCATCGCGGTAAACCGTGTTTCGGGCGGTGGCGACGGTGACTTCGGCGGAGACAGCATCTTCACGGAAGAGACTTTGGCACGCAATGGAGCAGGCGCGCGGAACCGACATCCCACACAATCGCACGCGTCCGCGGGCCCCAGCGGCGGCATGGACTCGAGCCAGGCATCCTCTGATAACAGGGATGTCGCCGATCTCTCGGAAGAGCTGCAGAAAGTCGAAGAAATCTTGCTTGGCCGGTCTGGTGAAAGCGAGGTAGCCGATGAACTGCTGCGCCATATCCAGACGCGGGTTACCGATGAAGGTTTAATTGTTGAGATATTCGACCTCGAAGATGCGCGGCTCTTCGAAGGGGAGACGGCGGAACCAACCCAGCTCTTGAGTGATCTGGCGACAGTGCTCGTCGGAGCAGCCGATCTTGTGGTGAACGATTTGGCCATCGAAGGCCATACCCATGCGCGCCCAATCGTGGTGGCCAATGCGCCTGTCTGGGATATCACGGCGGACCGGGCCAATGCGATGCGTGCGTTGATGAAAGAGCGTGGGTTGGGCCGCACGCGCGTTGATCGCGTCACGGGGCATGCCGACCGACGCCCCGCAGTGCGCAACCCTGTTTCGATCCGCAACAATCGCCTCGAGCTGATCTTTCTCAGATCAGATGTCTGAGCCAAATAGAACGCATTTTATCTGTTAGCGCGCTGTTAAGTGGGGGGCCTTAGGTCTGCATCGCAATCCTATCGATGCAGTAGAAAGGCGCGTCTATGACTATTTCTTCCTCTCTGAACGCAAGCGTTGCAGGTTTATCTGCCAACGCGACCCGCTTGTCGGCAATTTCGGACAATATAGCAAACTCCGGGACATTCGGGTACAAACGTGCGGAGATCGATTTTGAATCCCTGGTGTTGGCCCAGTTCGGCGGTCGATACACAGCAGGCGGTGTCACGACCAACTCGCAGCGTTTGATTGACCAGAACAGTTCTTTGGTGAACACCTCCAATCCGACGGATCTTGCCGTTGGCGGCCGCGGCTTTCTTCCAGTTTCTTTGATCAGTGATGTGGAAGGCGGCGATGGCGCGCCTCAGATGCTATTGACCACGACGGGATCGTTCCGGCCCGATAGCAATGGGCGATTGGTCACAGCGTCTGGCCTGGTCCTTATGGGCTGGCCTGCAAACGCAGATCAAACCATACCGCAGTTTTCTCGCGATACGGCAGACGGGCTACAACCGGTTCAGATCAGTGCCAACCAGCTTTCTGGAGAACCCACAACGAAAGTGGATCTTGGGCTTAACCTTCCAGCGACCGAAACAGAAACGGGTGCATCGGGTGACACGCTTGAATTGTCGGTTGAGTACTTCGACAACCTTGGAAAATCGGAGAACATTCTCTTTACCTTCACGCCAACCGTTCCCGCAACCGGCTCATCTAATGAGTGGACGGTCACATTGACAGACACTGCGCAGCCTGGCGTCACGATCGGTGAATACACGCTTCAATTCGAAGACAGTCGCACCGCGGGCGGTCGTTTGCAGAGTGTGACAGATGTCTCTGGCGGGCCCTACGATCCCGTAACGGGCAGCTTCATCGTGAACGTGGCGGGCGGCCCGATGGAAATCGAAATCGGCGCCATTGGCGGCAACACGGGTCTGACACAGCTCTCAGACAGTTTTGCGCCGCTGCAAATCAACAAAGATGGCTCCCCGGTAGGCAATTTAATCTCAGCCGAGGTAGATCCTAATGGGTTTGTATTTGCCACCTTTGACAGCGGAATCACGCGGGTCATCTATCAGATTCCGCTGGTCGATGTGCCTAATCCAAACGGTATGACGTCACTGGCGCAACAAACCTATCTGCCGTCGACAGATAGTGGCACATTCTTCTTGTGGGATGCTGGAACTGGCCCAACGGGTGAGGTTGTGTCCTTCGCGCGCGAGGAATCTGCCACCGATGTGGCCGGTGAATTGACCAGCATGATCCAGACGCAAAGGGCCTATTCTTCGAACGCCCGGGTTATCCAGACCGTAGACGAGATCCTGCAGGAAACCACCAACCTCGTCTAAGCAGTCGCGTCTAACGTCAATTAGCGTTTCGCCAGACGCCAGCTACTAAGGATCTGGCGAAGCGCAGCATCCGGCCAGCTTTCCAACGGGACTGAGCAGTAACACTACGTGAAATCAGGGGACGAGAATGAGTATATCATCTGCCATCAGCAGCGCGCTTTCAGGGCTGAATGCAAGCTCTCGGCAGGTTCAGGCGATTTCCACCAATTTGGCCAATTCGCTGACGCCGGGCTACGGGGTACGCCAGCTAGAGCTTGAATCCCTGTCCAGCGGGCTCTCCGGGGGCGTGCGCATTGCGGCGATCACCCGAAACGTGGATGAAGCACTGATCAGTGACCGTCGCCGTGCAGACAGTGCATTGGCCTCAAGCACAACATCCGCGACTTTTTTCGCAGAGCTTGAGCGTACTTTGGGCACGCCCGAAGATCCCAAGTCTCTGACAGCGAGGTTGGCGGAGTTCGAAGCAAGTCTGATCTCTGCGTCCGCGCGACCAGAGGAAGAAACCCGTTTGCAATCTGCGGTCTTGCGCGCTGGCGAAATTGTGCAAGCTCTCAACAATGCGTCGGATCGTGTCCAGGCTTTGCGGTCAGATGCCGAAACGCGGATCCAACAGGATGTCACAAATGCCAATGAATACCTGCGCCAGCTAGAGACGCTGAATGGACAGATTGTCGATGCAAAGAACAGGGGCGTTCCAGCTGCTGCACTTCAGGATCAACGCAGTGTCGTTCTTGATCAATTGACAGAGATCGTGCCCTTGCGCGTATTCCAGCGGGATAATGGCTCAATTTCAATCTACACGCCCACCGGGGCGGGTCTTCTTGATGGGCGAGCTGCTGAGCTGAGTTTTTCTCCGGCCAATGTGATTGCCCCCCATATGACGCAAGCCAACGGACTTCTTGCGCAGCTCGAGATCAACGGTAACCCGGTTGCCACGGCAGATGATCGCAGTCCTATAGCTGGCGGTCGTCTGGCGGCGAACTTTGGTGTGCGGGATGGTCTGGCGGTTGACGCACAGGCGCAGCTTGATGCGATCGCCCGAAACTTGATCGAACGCTTCCAGGACACGGCGGTTGATCCAACAATCACTCCGGGTGATCCGGGCCTCTTCTCAGATGGAGGTGCTGCGTTTGATGCGGTCGATGAGGTTGGCATTGCCGGCCGTATCTCCTTGTCAGACGAGGTCCGGCCGGAAGCCGGAGGAGATTACCGCCGCTTGCGCGATGGTCTCTATGCTGCCGGCCCCGGATCCCCCGGGGATGCAACCCTCTTGCAAAACTTGACACAGGCGCTGAGTGAAGTGGACTCGCTGGCTTCTGGAAATCTGGGGGGCACCAGTCGAGGCGCCGCCGGGCACGTCGCGTCAATGATGGGTTACTTTGGAGAGCAACGCCTGAGCCTTGATCAGTCCGTCGCGTTTTCACGTAGCAATCAGGCCGGACTTGTTGAAAACGAACTCAGTTTTGGTGTGAACACGGACGAGGAACTGCAACGCCTCCTCTTGGTTGAGCAAGCCTATGCCGCCAACGCGCGCTTGATCCAAACCGCAGGCGAAATGCTGGATGAGTTATTGAGGATTTAAACCATGGATGGCTTCGGAATTTCTGATTTGTCACGCAATTACGCTCTTCGCGCGCAAAACATTGACCTTAATCGCTCGATGGTGCGCTTGAGTGAAGAGATTGTCTCGGGCCGATCGTCAGACACGACGCTTCGGCTCAATGCGCAGTTTTCCTTTCTGACGCAGATTGAGACAGACCTCGTGAAAACTCAGGCTAGGGCGGATGCTCTTTCAGAAGTGGCCATAACGGCCGCGGCTCAGCAATCATCGCTTGAACGCGTTTTGGAGGCGTCAGGCTCAATGTTTGAAACCTTGGCCTTATTTCAAAATGATGCCAGCGCATTGACCATTGACACAATCGCGGAACGCGCGCGTGGGTTACTTGATACCATTGTGGCCTCGCTCAACGCCAACCAAGGCGGGCGCTACGCCTTTTCGGGAACGGATGTGGATACGCCGCCTTTGGTAAATTCCGAGGCCCTTCTGACAGATCTGGCGGCAGCTCTTTCAGGCGCAACTACGGAAGCAGATGTGCGCGCTTTGGCGGATGACTTCTTCAACCTTCCGACCGGCGGCTTTGCCACTGGCATTTATCAAGGCGCTGCGCAAAGCCTGAATGCGGTCAATCTCGGAAATGGTGAAACGGCCACCCTCGGCACCAGGGCCGATGACGCGGCCTTGCGTGATATGATCCAATCCGTCGCAATGGTCGCGGTGGTGGACAACCCGGCTTTCGGCATCCCCGATGGCCTGCAAAGGACGCTTATTCAAGGTCAGACGGACGAGGTGCTCAACGCTCGAAGTGACGTGCTTGAACTGCGGGCGGTCCTGGGTTTTTCAGAGGAGCGCATCGATCGCGCAGCCACACGATTGGAAACGGAACTCGCCGGTCTTGAGCTTGCAAAAAGCGACCTGCTCGACGTGGATCCCTATGAGACAGCCACGGCGTTAGAGGCCGTACGTCAGCAATTGGAAACCCTCTACTCCATCACGGCGCGAACGCAGAACCTTAGCTTGGTGAATTTCCTATGATCACACGTATTTTTTGTGCCCTGACCCTGGTTGGGGTTTTTGCATCCTGGTTTCCCAACCAAACGGTCGCGGATGTGTCATCGCCTCCAGGTACGATCCGCATCAAGGATCTTGTTGAGTTTGATGGTGTCCGCGGCAACGATCTGGTCGGGTATGGTCTGGTCGTCGGGCTCAATGGCACCGGGGACGGATTGCGAAATGCCCCCTTTACTGAAGAGATCCTTACCAACATTCTTGAACGTCTGGGTGTCAATGTCACGGGAGAGCAGTTCCGCCCGAAAAATGTTGCTGCGGTTTTTGTCACCGCCAGCATGCGACCGTTTGCACGGGCGGGCTCTCAGATTGATGTGACTGTTTCGGCCATTGGGGACGCGGACTCCCTCTTGGGAGGCACACTCATCATGACACCGCTCAATGCCGCTGACGGGAACATCTACGCTGTCGCTCAGGGCACAATCATCGCTGGTGGCGCCGCAGCTGAAGGGGATGCAGCACGCGTTGTAGAAGGCGTTCCAACGTCAGGCATGATCCCGGCTGGTGCCCGTATTGAGCGAGAGATTGAGTTTGAACTAGCATCGCTCAGCACCATGCGTCTGGCTTTGCGCGAACCTGACTTTACAACTGCCGGTCGAATTGAGACAGCGATCAACGCCGTGTTTGGCCGTCAAACCGCACTGATGCTCGATAGTGGCACCGTTCAGGTGAACGTTCATGCAACCAAAGCTCGGTCCACTGCACATGCGATCCGCAGCATTGAAAATTTGCTTGTCAAGCCTGAACGGAAGGCGCGCGTCGTGGTCGACCAACGCTCCGGTACTATTGTTATGGGCGAAGAGGTACGCATCTCTCGTGTTGCGGTCAGCCAGGGCAACCTGACACTACGCGTGGATGAGTTTCCATTGGTGGCGCAGCCCAACCCCTTCGCCAATGGCGAAACGGTCGTCGTCCCTCGCACGCAAGCTCAGCTTCTCGAAGAAGAGGGCACAGGACTGGCAGAGGTCCCAGGCGGGACATCCCTATCTGAGGTGATCGCAGGTCTCAATGCGCTCGGCGTGGCGCCGCGTGATATGATTGATATACTTAAGAGCATCAAGGCCGCCGGAGCTCTGCATGCAGAGTTTTTGGTTCAGTGACCTTTGATCTTCAGAAATACCCGCGTACCAGGCTGGTTGCGATCAAGGTCCAACCATCCGCCACGACAAAAAAGGCCAGTTTGAAAGGCAGTGAAACGATCACCGGGGGCACCATCATCATCCCCATCGACATCAGCACTGCTGCAACGACAAGATCAATGATCAAAAATGGCAAGAAGATCAGAAAGCCGATTACAAATGCACTTGCAATCTCGGAAAGCAAAAAGCTCGGGACAAGCACAGAGAGTGGCGCATCGGGGTTGAGATTGAACGTGTCACCATCCGGACGTAGTGCGGAAAGCGCAAAAAATGTGTCTGCATCCAGACGCGCTGCCATGAACTCGCGAAACGGCTGTAAGGCGCGGGGAATAGCGGTTTCAAGATCGATGCTCTCGGCCAAAAAAGGCGCAATGCCGGATTGCCAGGCCGCCGTGAACGTGGGTTCCATTACGAAGTACGTCAGAAAGAGCGCCAGGCTGACCAGCAGCATGTTTGGCGGCGATTGTTGAAGCCCGATACCTTGCCGCAAAATAGCCAGAACGGTCACCAGGAAAGGAAAGCTCGTCGCAACAATCGCGATACCCGGCGCGATAGACAGCACCGTGATCAGAAGCAAAAGCTGAATACTACGCGCGGTCAAGGATCCGTCTTCACCCAGATCGATCGAAAATTCCTGTGCGCCCGCCTGCGTTGCAAAGGCCACAGCAACGACAATCGTCAGCCAAACACAGATACTTCGATTTACAAGTAACAGGTTGCGCTTCATTCCAATCCGTCTTGCATCTGAGCCACCTCTGTGAGGCGAACCGCAAGTTGGCCTTGCGCATCGCCCTCAAGTTCTTCCAGCTGACCCCGCGCAATCAGGCGTTCGCCCACGTAAAGCTCCACCGCATCATCCACCCGCCTGTCGAGAGGCAAAACCGAATGCTTTTTGAGCGATAAGAGATCACGAATGAGGGGCCGTGCCCGCCCGACAGAAATTGTGATCTCAATCGGCACCGCCGAAAACGGGCTTTTTACGTCTGGCGATAGGGCGTCTTTGTCCAAAGTCACTAGGCGGTCTCCTTCAGGTCATTAACGTCGGGCGAGGTCTTTGTTTTCGCCTGAAAGAAGCTGTGCACAGCCGTTTGGATACCTTCGACCAGTGCCGCCGTATCCAGCTCCTGCTCTCTTTGATCATCGAAAGTGAGTCGTACCTGGCCGCTTGATAAAGTCGCATCTTCCAACGTTTCCACATCAAGACCTGTGTTAGAATTTTCAATCATGGGGGATAGAAGCGCGCATGCGTTCGGTGCAGCCGAGATCACAACGCGTCTCATCGGTGCACGAGATACTTCAGCCTCGATGAGTTCCACGATGCGCGGGGTCAAAGTCTCGCGCGCAACAGCCGGCAAAACCGTATCCACAATTTGGGTTAGGAGCGGGCGAACATCCGCAAACAAGGCGTCATATGCCTTTTGATGGGTCAAAGAAAGATCAGCCATGTTCTGGGCGAAATCAGCCGAGACTTGATGGCCCGCGTCCCGATTTGCGGCGGTGCTGTCATCCCAGCCAGCCTGGTAGCCGGCCTCAAAGGAATTCAGCTTTTGCTCCTCAAGCGAGACATCGCTGATCGAAACAGAGTTTTTCGCATGTTTTGAACCAAATTCTGGTAGTATACGCGACAGCGTCACGAGGTTTTCTCCTCTTCTCCTTCCAGCCATGTGCGCAGGATTTCGATCGTCTCGTCTTTGCGCTCGTCAATCAGCCCACGAAGGCGATCCACCGGATCTGATCCGCCGACCGCACCGAGAGTGGATAAATCGCTGCTCAGCGAATCCTCCAATGAAATATCCGGCAGATCCGACGGCATGTCAGATCCCGACACCAAGGTCATACCGTTGCCGTCCGCGCGACTATCGACCGGATCAATCTCCCCCGTCAGCGCGCTGCCTGAAGATGTCTGAGCAGGCGCAGCGCCAGGTCTTGCAGTCTCATTGGCTTGCGTCGGTGCGGCCAGTTGCGGCACCTCTTGAGCGCCTCTCGCCAAAACGGGCCGTAATACGAAAAGACCGAGCACAAGGGCAACGAGACCCAAAATCGCCGTTTGTATAATCGACATAATATCAAGGCCTAGAGACGAGAAAAACGAGTTCTGAGCCTCCGTACCCGCCGGGCTTGCCATTTCAAACTCAAGCGTTTTGAGAGTGAGCATGTCGCCTCGCGCCTCATCATATCCCACAGCCGAGGCCACAAGATCGCGCAAAACGATCAACTCCTCTTCGGTTCTGGGCTCAAAGACCGACGCGCCACTGGAATCAATGCCGGACGTGCCATTGACGAGGACGGCCACGCTCAGTTTCTTGATCGCGCCAGGGGTCAGAGTAATCTCTCGCTCAGTCTCCGAAATCTCATAGTTCACCCGTTCACGTGTTTCGCTGTTCTGACTAGAGGAACTGTCCCCGCCAGCCTCACCGTCAGGGATGTTGGAAGCTACCGTCACGTCTCCTCCGGTGTCAGAAGAGGTGCCTGAACGTTCTTCCGTATCCGTGCTGATCACTGTGCGGCTATCCGGATCGATCACGCGCTCGCGCAGCATTTCTGATCGGGTTACAGTTTCCACGCTAACCTCGACCATGGCATTGCCCGGGCCAACGCGCGCTTCTAACAAACGCGTCACTTTTTGACGGATACTTTCGGCGCGATCGTCGACGGTATTGCTTGGAGCCTCATCCGGTGCGCTGATCAATTCACCATCGCCGTTGATGATGGACACGTCATCGGGGGACAGACCCGTGACAGCCGAGGCGATCAGAAACTGCAGCGCGCGCGCCTGCGCCGATGTTATGCCGCCGGGCCCGGTTGTCAAAGATACTGAAGCGGAACCCGTGACATCGCGCTGAAACGGATTGTTCCCCGAATTTGCGATGTGCACGCGGGCCGTTGTGATGGCAGGATGTGACACAATCGTCCGCGCAAGTTCGCCTTCTTTGGCACGCCAGTAAGCGGCATTAAACATCTGAGATGTTGTTCCGAATCCGGAAAGGTTGTCCAAAAGTTCGTAGCCACGCGCCGAGTTCGCAGGCAGCCCTTCGCCCGCGAGAGTCATGCGCAGTTCGTCGCGGCGCGCCGCGTCCACCATAATCGCGCCTCCGCGCACATCATAGGCGACACCGCGCTGTTCTAAGGCCGCCACAACCTCGCCTGCCGCGCCACTTTCCAAACCGGAGTAGAGCAAGGACATACTGGGCGTTGATGCCATCCTCGCGATACTCAAGACGGCGGCAAACATCGCGACGCTCGCTAGGATAACAATGATCCGACGCCGCGCATCGAGCGCATTCCACAGGTTTAAAAGCTGCTGCAATTCTTTGCCTCCACCGCACTGGGCTTCTTCCGTGGGCTCTTACCGCACGTTGAGTTCGTGTTTCGCTCATCAGGCTTAACAATCGGTTAGTTCCTGAGAGGTATTGTTCACCAAATTCGCTTTTATGGGTCTCAGATGACGGACAGCGCCGATATTGAAGCACCGGTTGAAAAGAAATCATCCAAGTTACCAATCATACTTGGACTTGTCCTTGCGCTTGTCGGAGGCGGAGCGGGCTTTTTTGTCATGTATTCGGGGATGCTCGATGCCGGCGAAAAACCCAAGATGGAGGCGGGGGCCGAAAAACCTTCTGATTTGCCGATGGCGGAAACCGACAACGAAATCGCCTTTGTTGAAATTGAACCGCTGGTCGTGACCCTTGATCAAGAAGCTGGAACACATCTGCGGTTTCGGGCGAGCCTTGAGGTCGCAGAATCTGCCGAATCGGACGTGACCCGCCTGATGCCGCGGGTAGTGGATGTGCTCAACAGCTATCTCAGAGCCGTCGAAGTGGCCGATTTGCAAGACCGTTCTGCCCTGACAAGGCTGCGGGCGCAGATGCTACGCCGTGTACAGGTGGTGGCGGGCGGTGGTCAGGTCAAAGACCTGCTGATTTTGGAATTTGTGCTCAACTAAGGACGCAACATGGATCTAATCGCTGATATCCTTCTGGTCGCAGGCGCTTTTGGTGCCGGTTTTTATTGCTTTATTCTGTCGCGTCGGCTCAGTCGTTTCACCGATCTTGAAAAAGGGGTTGGCGGCGCTGTAGCGGTGTTGTCAGCGCAAGTGGATGACCTCACAAAAACGCTTCAGCACGCTCAGACAACAGCGAATATGTCCACCGTTTCTCTGGATAGTTTGACAGAAAGAGCCGAAGCCGTTGCAAAACGCCTGGAACTGTTGGTGGCCTCCATGCATGACCTGCCAGAGGCGGAGCCCCCCAAACCTCAAGAAGCAACCGATACGCCGCTAGGGCCAATGTTTCGCAGACGCGCAGTAGGAGAAACGCAATGAAATCTTTCCGTCTACGAAAAGCGTCTGGAAAAGGCCGCAGCGTGCTTGGCATTATTGCCGGACTTCTGATTGCGTCCGCTTTGGTACGTTTGAGCATTGGCGCGGGTCAAGCCGTGGCGCTCGTCTCCGACGGCGTGCCGCCTGACACTTCCCAGGAGGTTTTGGATGAAGTTCCCGGAACGCCGGCGATGGCCGCTATGGCGGAGGATTTCCCACCAGTGATGTCAGATACTGAGATTTCTGACATGGTTGCCGCATTCCAGGCGCGCGAAGCCCGGCTGACGGCGCGTGAGGCAGCACTGGAAGATCGCATGGCCGCACTTCGAGTTGCAGATCAGCAAGTGACCGAAAAACTTGCCAAATTGGAAGCGGCGGAACAGCAATTGCGGGAAACGATTGCCTTGGCTGAAACCGCCTCAAAAGATGATCTGGATCGATTGACGCTTGTCTACGAGAACATGAAACCAAAGCAAGCCGCAGCTCTCTTTGAAGAGATGGATCCAAATTTTGCCGCTGGATTTCTAGGCCGCATGCGACCGGAGTCAGCTGCTGAGATCATGGCCGGTTTGAGCCCGGAATCAGCGCATATGTTCAGCGTTGTTCTGGCAGGTCGCAATGCAAACGTACCGCGTGAATAAAGCGGTCTCATAAATTTCCCCGCTGATCTCCTTTATCTTTGATCGCATCTGCGTTGATCAGGGTTTTTTAACTCACGCATGAGATCACTGGGGCACGAGAAAGGGTTGAGGCGCGAATGCTGGGATTTATCGGAATTGCGGTCGTTTTTGTCATGGTGTTCGGCGGCTATCTTTTGGCCGGTGGCAAATTCGGCATCATCCTCAAGGCTCTGCCGTTTGAGATGATGATGATCGCCGGGGCCGCAACCGGCGCCTTTCTCATCGCCAACTCAAAAAGCGGCGTGAAACAGGTGATCAAGGACGTGGGCAAAGTGTTCAAGGGTCCGCAATGGAAGCCCGAGGATTATCGAGACCTTCTGTGCCTTTTGTTTGAGTTGATCCGTTTGGCGCGACAAAACCCAGTGGCGATCGAAGAGCACATCGAAGATCCTGAAAACTCAAGCATTTTTTCGCGATACCCCAAAATCCTGAAAGATCACGAGGCGATCGATTTGATCAGTGACACACTACGATCGGCGTCGATGAACTATGACGATCCGCACCAGGTCGAAGATGTGCTCGACAAGCGGATGGAAGCGCATGTGCACCACGCATTGCACTCCAGCCATGCCCTTCAAACTGTTGCGGACGGGCTTCCGGCACTTGGCATCGTTGCCGCGGTTCTCGGTGTGATCAAGACCATGGGATCCATTGATCAACCCCCGGAAATTTTGGGTAAAATGATCGGCGGCGCCTTGGTCGGAACCTTTCTGGGGGTTTTTCTGGCATATGGGTTTGTCGGGCCGTTTGCCGGAAAAGTAAAAACCGTCGTGGAAGAAGACGCTCATTTTTATCAGCTTATCCGAGAGGTTCTTGTGGCCAATATGCACAACCACTCAACCAGCATCTGCATTGAAGTGGGCCGTCAGAACACGCCCCATCACAACAGGCCAAGCTTCAATGATCTCGAAACTGCGATCAAATCTGTCAAGCAGGATGCCGCATGACCCGTGTCTGGCCTTATGTTTTCAGCCTCTGTCTGTCATGGCCTTTGGCAGTATGGGCACAG
>CAKZYL010000037.1 GCA_937884705.1 uncultured Roseovarius sp.
GGCGGCGGCCTTAACGGGGGGGCTCAAAAACCAAGAAGCGCCAACTTCTCGATCAGCAATGCTGTTGATCTGGTTTTACCACCCCCCTGCCCCTTCGATCAAGAAAAAACGCATCCGTGCGAACAGGTGAAGTTCGTCTTGGTCTGGCTCATCAAAACCCCATTAGGCCAGACCTGGGTCCATACCCAACCAAACCGGCAGCGACTGTCTGCCCAAAGATGAAAGGAGAACCAGAGCCCTAGAAAAGCAAAACCCCGCAAGGCGGTGAACCTTCCGGGGGAGCTATGATCACAGAGCGCCAACTCTGCATCGTGTGAAATCGAGATGATCATAACACCCCCAGAATCGTACAGGCAAGCAAAAACGCATTTGTGCGAACAATGAAGATTTGCCTGTCGCCGTCTTGTCCAACGAGCAGATGAGAGGACAAGAACATGAGGACAGAACCGTTCCCATCCCTTCCACAGGGATTTTCCAGACGCGATGTGATCGCGCTGATGGCCGATATCGGCCGCGACATCGGGCTTGGCCCGCGGCTCACCGACATTCTCACACGATTGATCGGATGCACCGAGGCTGACGCCTGGATCGACCCTGGCAAGGAGCCGATTTTCTACGGGCGCCAGGAGAGCTTTGCCCAGAAGCTCGGGATCTCGACCCGCCAGCTCCGCACACTTGAGAAGACCCTCAGAGCGACACGCAGTGTCCGGTGGGCCACCTTCCGCGATGAACTGGCGCGTCTGTCACCCGACGATCTTCTGTCCGACCACGTTCAGGAGATGATTGCCGAGCGTGAAACCTGGCCCCGCACTGATGCGCTCCTGAGTTTGGGCGAAGCCCGGTTGTCCCAGCATATCGACGCGGCAACAGACCTGTGCACAAGGCTGACAGTTTGGATCGAAAACCATGCTGATTCTTCTTGTGAACCGGAAGATACCTTCCGGTCCTTTATACAAGAAGACAACCAGAAGACTCTATCTGAAGAATGTAACGCCAGCGTCCATAAAAGGAGCGCGGGCAAGCCCGCACACTCTGAATTTTCAGAGTCGGGGCCTAACGGCCCCTCCAGTTGCAGAGAAAAAGAGCTTCAGGCGGAAACGGAAGCACTTCAAGGGCTATTTTCGGGTCATTACGGCCTCGGTCACGCCATCACCTTGGCATCCGAAGATTTCCAATTCGAAATGCAGGTTCGGAGTGGCGAAAACCAGGAATACGCATTTGTCGAAGCCGCAGCCGCGAGGATTGCACCGCTTGGCATCAACATATCTGCCTGGGCCGCAGCGTGCGATCGGATGGGACGGGCCCGGGCCGCGCTGTGTGTCATGTTGCTCGATGCGAACCGCGACCACCCCACCCGACCTGTTCAAAATCCAGGCGGCGCGCTGCGCGGCATGATCAAAGCCCACAATCGGAACACGCTCAATCTCATCGGTAGCCTGATCGGTTTGCACCGGCGCCGGGGGCTCTGAGCCAATGGTGCAGCATTTTTTGGTATCTGCCGTTCTCTCTCGCCGTGCTCGTGGCCCGTCACCCGTGGTTTGGCCCACGAACACGACGAGAATAGGCGTTTTCAGGGGCTTAAACGCCCGAAACGGCTGGTGTATACCGAGCTTGACCCATTTTTTCGATGTGTTCGGACCTTCCGCTGCCACGGTCAGTTCTCGATGCGCGACCGATGGACCAGCTTGTTGGAGGTGCCTTTGACGATCCCAAAATCCCATGCCGCGCTCGCGGTCGATGGCGTGACATATGGCATGTCCCATCTCGACGCCTTTGCCGTTGTGGTCACGGGAAAAGGACGCGATCCAAATACCCACCTGAATGTTCTGGTGAAGTTTTCCAACCACGTTTTCACCGAGCGCGCGTTGCATGATCAGCGGCATGATACCTTCGACCACAATGGTACGCGCCGCGCATTCGATCAGCCCCGGTACGACATGTCGTTGCGCCTTCCCGATATCATATCGCAAGCCTTCGCAGACGATGCACTCTGCCTCATTTCGAAGGATTTCGGCGGCCACGAAAATCTGATGATGATCGAGCTTGAGAACGGCGAAACCTGGTCGATAGTGTTCTGTTTTCAGCCGTTGAGAGACGGTGTCGTGATGGAAATTCTGTCCACGCATCCAAAGCCCGTGCGCGGGAAACCCAAGCGTAGTCATTTGACCTATTTTGCGCGTAAGTGCCTGTTTCGACAGGAAAGGGTGCCAAAAAACTGAAGGCCCGACCGAAGCCGAGCCTTAGTAGTTGTCCATTACCGTGGTCTGCAAGACCGTCAGCTTGCGCTTCAGGTTGACATGACAGTGACCTCGAAAGTCGAACCTGCCTGAGCCCTATTTAGGCGAAGATGGCCAAAATGTCAAGAATTTCGGTCTAGACCGCCTTGAGAGGACGGTGCGTTTAGCGCTTTGTAAAACAAAAGAGAATTGTGATCCACGACAGATTTCTGCGGAATCCTGTTTGGGGGCGTCGCCTGCGGCGATCAGCTCTAGTCGGCAGGCCGACCGAAGCCTGTAGTCTTCGCCCATGAGGGTCACGATCTTCGCCCAAGGCTGCCAATCAGTGGCATGAGTAGCGCTTTCCAAACTGCGGGAGGCTCGCTTTTGCTACTACCTTTCATCACTCTTCACCACAATACGGTGCGTCAGCTCGCGCCCAAGAAAGAGATTCGTCACATGACTTAGCTCATTGACCTAAGCTATTGATAGTTCTGAGGGAGGTCCAGTAACCGCCCTCTTCTCTCAAGGGTTCGACAAGTTGTGCGAGAGGTGTATGAATCGTGATTCGCAAAAGGGCGAAATTTTGCGACCGATAGTTCGAAGAAAGTAAAATATATGGCAATCGATATCAAAGACGCATTTCAAGCAACTCCCAAGAGCGTGCGCGCCTTTCTGATTGAGCCAGGCCAAGGGTGCTACATTCCGGCCTATCAGCGAGAATATCGATGGGACAAAGGCAATGTAGATCGTCTTTTTGAGGACATTTCGAATGGAATTAGTCAGCTGGTTGACCGCGCCAAGACAATCAGCTTCCTCGGCACTGTCATCGCCATTCACGATACCACCTACGCCACCGTCAAACCGATAAATCGTAGCGAGATGCCAAGGTCGGTCATGACCATCATTGACGGCCAGCAACGACTATCGACGTTCATTCTTATCTTTATAGCACTTCACAACCAGCTTTCCCGGCTGCTCAATCAAATCGAAAAGCAAGAAACGGACGCTGATGAATGGCTGAAGAATGAAATCCGAAAGCTGCTTCCCGAACTACAAGATTGCTTCATCCTCGATAGGAGAACCGGCAAAGGGCTCTACCAATATTATCCAAGGCTGATCCGCTCCTTCGTCGATGTCTGGTCATCTCAGCCAGACTCGGCACAGTATGATGGGGCGATTGCGGGTATGATCTGGCAATACATCGAGCACATCAACGGGGCGGACAGAACCAAAGAGTTTCGGCCAAAGGCGCGCGGTGGTGACAGTGGTGCCTTCAGCAACGTTCAGAAGGTTTACGCCCACATCACCAGTCGAATTAAGCGGCTTCGCAAACCGTCAGACGATTTCGCAGACCTATTGGCATGCGCGGTGGAGGAAGACTTTGGAGTTGAGTTGCTTGGGTATGAAGTAGATCCGACAGTTGTTGAAAGACTAGAGTCGACAGAAGAAAATGCGATTGAAAACCGCTTCCGAGATGCAGTCGCAAGTCTTATCTTTGCGCACTACGCCCAGCAACGTATGGCTTTCACGGTCGTGGAATCGCGCAATGAAGATGATGCGTTCGACATGTTTGAGGCACTCAACACAACCGGCGAACCCCTGACGGCCTTTGAGACATTCGAACCGCGCATTATCGAGTCTGAAGGTTTGGAAACCTATGAGGACTCCGAGGCACATACCCAAGTACAAAGGGTCAAAAACTATCTGGACCAATTCATTCAAGATACCACACGCGTTCAAAAGAACACATCAGATTTGCTGGTCTCTTTCGCTTTGTCCGATACCGGGCGAAAACTTGGCGGAAAACTCAACGAACAACGTAGATACCTGCGGAGGCGGTTTGACGAACCAGGGACAGCCAAATCACGCAGCGCGTTCATTCACCGTCTCGGTGACGTTGCGGACTTCATGTCCACCGCATGGGAGGTCGATAAAGACACCGCACTGAAACCATTGGCGTTCACAGATGAGCAGACCACGGTCTGTCTCGATTATCTAAGACGCCTGAACCATACTGTTACTGTCGCCCCCCTATCGAGGTTTTTTGGGCGCGCGCTTGAAGCAGGAACGGAGGACGGTGCTGACGAGCGAGCGCGTAGTGATCTGCGCGGTGCGATCAAGGCATGTGCTGCCTTTACTGCACTTTGGCGTGGTGCATTTGGAACGACTGCAAACATAGATGCGGTTTATAGAGCGCTGATGGCTGAAGGCGATGGAACCACAGCGCTTGCCGCTGAGCCAAAGGATCGAAAGAGCATAGTCAGCCTTCCGCTACTGAAGTCAGTGCTCAAAGCCGCACTCGCTAGAGAGAGCATTGACACGTCTGCGCGATGGGCTGCCAAGGTCAAGTCTACGCCGCTCTATCGCCAGTCGCGGCCAACGGTGCTTTTCCTGACTTCTGCCGCAGCGAAAGACGCCGTTGCGGACAATGCCGATCCGGGTCTTTCGAAGCTGGGCAGGACTGGCGTCAATGATACATTTTCGACAACCGCCTGGCAGCAGTTTGTCGAAATGGAAGTTGAACATGTCGCTCCACAGAGCGGATCAAGTGGCACTTGGGACCAACAGATCTACGATGATGGGGATCTCGTTCATACCCTCGGCAACCTAACACTCTTGCGAAAAGAGCAGAATATTGTGATGTCGGATCACTCTTGGGCCAAAAAGCGTCTTGGCTTTAAGGCGCTTTCCGCAAAAACGCATGAGGCGTTCGAAGCTGTGCGCGGAGAAGCAAAACAAAATGGTCTGTCTTTACCCGCGACTGGTGAAGCGGTATTGGCATCATCTGCGTATGCGCCGCTTCTTGTTCCGATAGCCGAAAAGACAACGGATTGGGACGCTGGATTTGTCGAGCAAAGGTCAGTCAGGCTCGCGGAGTTGGCATGGGACCAACTATATGCCTGGCTACAGTAGAGGCGCAACTTTCACTTGTGACAGGTGAGGCAAGCCTTCGCTGCTCCACCATAGACGTCATCCAAATCCATCTCAACGTCAGGACGCAGCGGGTTTGTTTGCATCCTCTTTTTCGCACGTGCCAGACGCTTTTCATGCTCCTGTTTGATCTGGTCTTGGCGCGCTGGTTGTTCTAGGTCCGAAAGAGACTCTCCTTGGCTCCACGTGAACGGTGAGCCGTGTTCAATGGCAGTCTTCTCATACCGTTTCGCTTCTTCAAACGCGTCCGGATGCTCTGCTTTTAAGCGCACCCATTCGATCTTTTGTTGGAAGAAGCAGAAGGTGCATCCACTGCGGCTGCGCCAGCTGTAGTACTCTGGGAGACCCAGTCCGGATCCCTCAAGAATTTCAATGACGCCGGGTTTGTCGATGCTCGCGTCCTTGAAGGGGAGACGAACCAACAGCTTTTCTTTTTTCGATTGATAACCTTCGCGGTATTCTTCGTCGCTGCGGATTGCAACGTAAGATATCACCGTGTCACCGGCTTCGAGGAATTCCCTTACCCATTTCTCAAAGGGCCGCAGTTTGAGCTGACGTGTGCACCACCTTGACTGGGCTGAAGGTAGATAGCTTTTGTAGCTCTTGAGCCAAAAATCGAAGTCACGATCCGGGTTGAGACGCTGAATTGGTTTGCCGAGATATCCTTCAAGCCGTGTCAGATATTCGTAGACCTCCGGTAGCTCTTTACCCGTATCGGTGAAGAAGTATTCAATGTCGATCTCTGGATGTCTTTGGCGCATGAATATGGCCAAGGCCGCGCTGTCGCGGCCACCTGACAAGCCAAGTACGTGACGCGTTGTGCTCATGCGCGTTCTCCAACCCGCCGCTCGTCACTTGCATTAAGGTACTTCGAGGTCACCTCAATCAGTGCAGCCAGGATAATCTCACGGCTTTGCTGATCCGCTTCGCTCAAGGCGCGATCCAAGCTGCCTGCCAACGCTTCGACGTCACTCCAGTCAACATCAGCAACTTGAATTTCTCGAAAGAGCGAGTGCGGCATGTTTTCCTTGCCAACCACCACAGCCATCGCGTGACGGCCGTCCTTGCGGCCCTTCACACGCGCCATGGTTTCTGTTTTGAGAAACTCGGTGGCAAGTTCGGTCAGTCCGACGGCGGCCCGTTCTCTGTCTCCGTCATTCCAGTCCCGTGGAAGTTTGTTGACGGCAACACCTGCCAATCCTTCCATGTCCTCTCGCGTGCCATGGAACTGTGTTAGCCGCCCAACGAAAGCCTCCAGACGCAGATCCCCGCCAATGTGGCGAATGTTGTCTGCACGGTCCCGAAGCGCTTTAAAAGCTTCCTCGGTCTGGTTGCGCACATCGAGCTCTCTCAACATCAGATCTTTCAGGTCTTCAAGCACTTTTGGGTAAGCTGCGCGCATTTCGGCGAGTGCATCTCTGAGCAAAACCGCCGTTGCTCCTGCATCAAAATCTCCGCCTGCGCCCGACTTTGTCAGGCGAGGCAAGTCATCAAACAGAAGCTTGTTGGGATCGCTTGCCCGCTTGAGCACCTCTCTGACCCTTAAGGTTTCGGGCGACAACGATTGGGTTCGGGACGTCCATGGAACAAGCGTATCAAATTCGCCAATGATCGTTCGCGCGACCAGAAGCGGCTCAACTTTGCCTTTGATTTTGAGAAGGCTGCCCAGTGTCTGAAGTGTCTCTCCAACAAAACCCTCCATCTCAACGCGGCGCAATTGAATGTCTCGGGTGTCCCGCGCGAGGAACTCGACACAGAGCTCGTTAAACGACGCTTGGAAAATACCCTCGCCATAGACGGCAACCTGATCTCTGCGCGACAAGATGTAGGCAGACAGAAACACCGGTCCGAGACCGGCCTTCAACCCAATTGGTGCCTGTCCCCAAAGGTCGATGATTTCGTTGGCACCAACAGTACCCTGTCGCGATTTCAGAAGCTTGTCTGCTGCGCGCCAAAGCGGAAAAAGCGTGTTGTCCTTAGATGGTGCCTTATAAGCCGCCTCTGTGTGAATCGCCGTTTCTTTTAGGAGCGAAATGTATAGACCGCGCTCTGCTGGATAATTTTTTCCCTCGAAGCCGAGATCCTCGTCTCCGCCGCGCATCGCCATGCGTTTCATCAATTTTGTGCGCGCGCTGACAGCATTTGAGGATGGATCAGAACAGTTCAGCAGCTCATTTCTGATAAATGGGTTTTTCGCATAGAGTTGATCTGCCAATGTAGACAGTTCTTCGTTGAGCCGACGTTTGCTGAGCTTTTGGACCTTTTGGTCGCCAATGTACCAATCGCCCTCATCAATGAAGCTGTGGAGTATGACCTCGATCTGTTGGCGGACCTCTGTCGCGCGCGCGTCGATCTCGCGACGGGCGACCGGATCACCCTGAAGTTCGGGGAACTGCTCCTCTAACGCACTGAGCCCCGCGAGTTCGCGCGCAAAGTCCAGCAACTTGGCAGCGTCCGCGTGGTAGCCCACGACCGTCGGAAACCCATCATGCGCGTTTGTAACAGATGCACAGGCCGCACGGATCGTCTTTGGGCTCTCACCAGCGAGAGGAAGCGCGAAGACGATGCGTCCGATGATATCGAGAATTTTCGTCGGTGGCTCATATGCGTTCAACTCAGAGACTGGATCGATGGCCATTTCGAACCACCGCATCGCGCCGGTTTTTTCGTGATGTCGCTTCGCAAGCATTGGCTGAAGGTCCGCGAGCACGCGCACAAGGTTTAGATCGACGTCTTTGGGTTCAGACAAGATTTCCGCCAAACGCGCGTCAACGTCAAAATCGGATCCTGCATACAGGACGTAAACGCCAGAATGTTTGCGAAAAACGATCTCTGATTGTTCCTCAAGACGTGCAAGAGCGGCCTCGATTTCTGAACGACCCGCTTGATTGAGCGACAGTGCAACCGTATCGAGATTTGCCGCCAGTCCAGAACGTTCTTTCAGTAAGTCGATAACGGAAATGGTTTTCAGAATAGCTTGCTCAAGATCACCGGCGCCGCGCGCAATGCAGCGTTCAAGAACATCATTGGCCAGGGCCCAACGCCGCCCATCCGGGGATGAAAGAATTGCGGCTTCAAAATTCGCCTGCAGGTACTGCCACAACAGATGTGGCGGGTAGAAGCCGTCAACAGCCTCTCTTGAGAGCGCATCTTGAAGACCAAAGGGCTCAGCTGAATTCAGGAAAGAAAAAACACTCCGCTGATTTTGTCCAAAACGCCGCCGCGAGAGTGGTCCAATCAGGCAGGCTGTAAATGGGTGCAGCGGTGCAGTGCGGGCAAGCTTTCCGGCCATTCGTTTCGCTTCGGTTTTCTTGCGCGTTGGTCGCAGCTGCGCGACACAGTCTTCTGCAAGCGGGATCGCGCGGCGCACAGCTCGTTCATGCCCCAAAGCTTCGCCGACAAGTTCTACGGTTTCCTCAAGCGATACCGAGATCGAAATATCAACAAACCGACCTTGTATCTTGGCCCAGGAGTCCCGCGCCTTTCGGCCAAGACGCTCTGCATACTCCTCAAAGGCTTGATGCAGGACGCCGATGAAGATGAACCTGCCCTGGCTGCGCGAGGCAAGTTCCGCGATGTCCTGTAACAGATGAAGGTCACCGTCGCCGCCAGCTGCTGCCTCCAGACCGCGTCCGAGCTCATCCATGATGAGCAACAGTCCGCGATTTTTGGTTTTTGCCTCGATCGCTTGAAGGATCTTCGACGGGCTCGCAGATGGCGGAAGTCCGACAAGCTCAGCCAATTGAGCCGATATCGATCGTCGCTCGGTGACCAGAGGCAATACAGTCCAGCGCGCAGGAAAATAGGGCAGCGCTGATTTCAAGGCCGAGACAACATCAGCGCCAAAAAGCGAAGCGGCTTCTTCGCGAACCGGTTTTGGTGCGCCAAACAGGCAGGCCAGGGCGACAGCGAGGCTCGACTTGCCGCCGCCATAAGGGCCCGTCCATGTGAATGCGCCTTGTTCCGTTTCCGCGACATGCGACGCCATGAATTTGACGGCGGCCTGAAACGAAGCAGGGCAATGAAAATCGTCGATGGCCGTTGCGGAGGCAAAGTCTGTATCGAGACGAACAGAGCGTCGAAATCGAGGTGTGATGGAATACGGTTCACTCATGCCGCTACCTGCTGCCGACTGCTTTGCAGCCCCTCTCGCAAGCGACGACGTTCAGTTTTGATCTTTCGGCTCTTTTGTCGAATAATCTGCCGTAGGCCGGCCGTTTCCGACCACACCATCGACCCGTCCGACGCTCGTTCGAGGCGCTCCAACCGCCCAACGAGATCATCCTCATCAAGCAAAAACGCCCGGCCCGGTGATCCCGGCGCATAGGCGACATTTTCAAACGACATCGTTGATTGATTGCGCGCAAAATCGTCCCAGAACACATTGAGACAATAGAGAAAAACCGCGTCAGGAAGATAGGGTTTTCGACCACGTGCCAGACGCGAGCGTGCTTTATCCATCGGTTGGATTAGCCCAAGTTCGGCAAGAATAGATTCACCCGCCTCACTTGATCCGCGGCCACCAATGTAGCTGCGCAAAAGGCACTGTAGGTCACGGTCGACGGTTGTTGATGCGACACGGCTCCATCCGCGTTCGTCGGCAAGCTTCAGAAGATGTTCCTCAACCTCCTTTCGGGTGAAACTTCCACCGCGATATTCGTTGAAGAGCCAATAGGCCGAGGTCAGCCGTGGACGCGATACGATATGCCAATGCAGCAACCAAAGTGAGGCATCCTCTTCAAGGAAGGGATCAGTGGCATCATTCCCAAACAACATATCACCGAGCCATGTCGCCTCGAGCCCATCCTTCGTTTCTTCGAGAACACCCGCAGCCGTCGCCCAATACCGTATTGCACCGACCATATTTCGGCCGACACCGAAACGCGCGATGGAATCGGGATCTCTAAAAACGTGCACCGCGTATTTTGCCGAGGTGGTTTCATCAACAGCGCGATACGCCTTCTGTAACCACCCATATCTCAGCGGAAAGGTCTCATGTCCTGAGAAGGTCGGTCGATAGCCGTCTGATTTGAGAGTTAACATGCCCACTTGACCTCCTGGGGGTGTCGTCCAGTATGCGGATCAGTTATACACGTTCTGGACGGAGCGTCCAGTAATGGAGGCCATATGCAGGTCGGCGAAACAATATACCTCGACTATCAAGCCGCAACACCTGTGGATGAGCGTGTCGCACGTGTGATGCAGAACGCATCTGCATCGCTCTTTGCCAATCCTCATGCAGCAGATCATGCGCTTGGTTGGCGTGCATTCTCGGCCATCCAAGGCGCGGCAGATGAAGTCGGAAAACTCTTTGGTTTACAAGGAGATGATGTTGTTTTTACATCTGGGGCAAGCGAAGCAAATGCGATGGCGTTGCGCGCAGCGATTACCATCTCTCAGCAGAAAGGCCGAGACGAGATTTTGGTTGGCGCAGCGGATCATGGATCCGTCTTGAATGAGGCGATCTCAAGTGGGCTCACGGTCAGCCAAATCGCCCTTGATGTAAGCGGCGCGCCAGATCCTGCGCACCTAAAAGGCCTGTTAACAGATCAAACAGCGCTCGTTACGGTAATAGGTGTCAACAATGAAAACGGTGCGATTTCAGACCTTGAGGCGATCTCAGACATCTGTCAGACCGCCGGCACGTTGTTGCATGTCGATTTATCGCAATCGGCTCTCGCAACCGATATCGATCTTTTTGATCTTGAGATTGGTCTGGCAACCGTTTCAGCTCATAAACTCTACGGGCCGAAAGGTGTGGGCGCTTTGCTAGTAAATCCTGGCATCGCAGAGATCTCGTCTCCGTTGATTGTTGGCGCAGGCCAGCAAAGTGGACGCCGCGGCGGCACTATGCCCACAGAACTCATCTGTGGATTTGGAGAAGCCTGTAGACTTGTCGGCGATCTGAAAGACATTGACCGCCAGAGAGTTGCCGCGATTCGCGATGGTTTTGTTGATCTGTTCGAGCAGCAACAGATCGCAGCATTGGTTGGTGATCGCGAGAACCGACACCCTGGAAATGCGCTCATGCGGTTTCAGGGATGTGATGCATCTGATCTACTTGCCCGCGTCCAGCCGCAGATCGCAGCGTCAACACAATCTGCCTGTTCGTCAGGTTCCATTAAGCCGTCCCATGTATTGCAAGCGATGGGGTTTGATCACGTCACCGCATCCGAGTGTGTACGGTTCAGCTTTGGACGGTTCTCAACTGAATGCCAATCAAGGACTGCGTTTGAAGTATTGGCGAAAGTGGTCCTAGAATTGCGCAGTGGTACAGTGGAATAGAATCAAGGCTTCATGGCTCGAGTAGCTAAACTTTTCATTCCAAAAAACGGTCAAAAGTCTTTCGATGCGCGAAGTACATTGCAGGCATACATGCCTATCTCACCACCTTCAGCTCCGTAGGCAATCATCGTTCCCTCAAGCATTTCCTGCCCTTCCGGAATCTCCATCGCCTGAACATCAACCGCTGCGTCTACCTCTTGGAAAGACGCAAGCGCCGCAGCATGACAATCAGCTTCATTGTCAAAATTGAGGTTCGTTTCCAACTCCGATCCAGTATCGAAGTTAAATACCACGATGATCAGCAACACCTTCATAATCGGCCTCTTTCTAAGAGAAAACCGGAGCCAAAGGGCCCCGGCTTTCAAGTGAAACTTGCGTTTTCACCTTGCAGGATCATCGGCCTCCCGGCCTGTTTCCTAATGTACAATACCGCATTATTGTCATGACCCCAAGCACTTTTTCCGGCTTTCATCTTGCCTGAAGTATCCTCGGGGAAGGCG
>CAKZYL010000038.1 GCA_937884705.1 uncultured Roseovarius sp.
GTGATCAAAGAGATGAACCGCGTGGGTCTTGTCGTCGATATGAGCCACTCGGCAGATCGCTCTACCATCGAGGCGGCGGACATCTCTGAGCGGCCCATCACCATAACCCATGCCAACCTGCACGCTTGGCACCCCGCGCGGCGCAACAAGCGCGACGATGTGGTCCGCGCCGTGGTTGAGAAGGGTGGCATGATGGGGTTTTCGATTTATCCGCATCATTTGCAGAGTGGGACAGACTGCACGGTTGAGAGTTTTTGCGAAATGGTCGCCCGCGCGGCAGAGCTTTTCGGCTCGGAACATTTTGGCATAGGCTCTGATCTGTGCCAGGATCAGCCCGACAGCGTGGTGGAATGGATGCGAACGGGTCGTTGGACGAAAGAGGTGGATTATGGAGAAGGGTCGGCGGCAGCGCCGGGGTTCCCACCGCAGCCCCATTGGTTTCGCGACAACCGGGATTTCGGCAAGATCGAAGCAGGCCTAAGCGCCATTGGCTTTGATGACGCAGAGGTTGCCGGGCTGATGGGCGACAACTGGCTTGCGTTTTATGACGCCAATTTCGGGCCTGCGGCATGACGGGGCGCACGCATATCCCACCACGGTCTCCAGATCAGGTCATGCGGCTTGCGCGTCTTGGATCCTTTCATCAGTCGCGCCTGTCGTTCATGCGCCAGCTTTTGCGCCGATTGGCCACGGAAAACTGGCGATTTGAAACCACAGCCTTCGACATTGACGCGCGCGGCGTCGGGCACGCGGTCTACACAGCGCAAGGGCCGGAGAGGAGCTATTCGCTAGTGGCCTTTGCACATGATCTGCCACCCGAGGACCGCTCGGACCGGGTCATCGCGACGGCGTGGGATGCTACGTTCGCGCTTTTTGACGGCGTGCCGGATGACGCAGATATTGAACGCCTGCGGGCCAATGTGCCCGTTCAGGAAGAAGGTCGGGTCAGCGAAAAAGAACTCACCCTGAGCCGTGCGAACCGATCGGTGCGGCTGTGGGATCATGTGGTGAGCCGCCTTGCCGCGGGCGAGCAGCCGGACCCCTCGCTGGTCGATGAGGTGGGCTATCTCATGCGCACCACGGCGGTCTATGGCTCCGGCAAATTCGGTGCCGCGGATCGTGAAGCCATTGCGGATCGCCCCGAATGCCACGCACCCTTCCAGGTCGAGATGCTGACAGTCTATCTGATCCGCACCTTCGTGATGGATTTGGTGGAGCATATGGCACGGATGCAAGCGCCCGATCGGGCTGTGGCGCTCACGCCTGAGATGCGCCGACGGTTTGGCATCGGGAACTCAACAGGTCTTGGCATGGCGCCTTTCCTCGTGACCCACCCTGCCCTGATCAACGCGTGGATCGGCGCGCGGGAAGAGGCGCTGTCTCGCGTTCGGTCGATCTCGCACCCCACGCCCGATCGGGTCCAGCTCTTCCGCACCTGTGCCGCCCGCGCCCGTCAGCATGCCTATGGATGGCACTCAGAGCATCCTATCCAGATCGAAAAACTGGCCAATTTACGCAACGACATGGATCTCCTCAACACCCATCTTGAAACGGCGGACCTGTCCGCAGATCATGCATGGAACGCGCTTTATCTGTGGGCAGAGGACAGGCTCAGCGTGGAAGGGCAAGAGATGCTCGTGTCGCTTCTGTTGGAGCCCCATGGCCACCTTGTTGATGAGCTGAGCAGCTGCATGGCCGCAGATGAAACCCGCGTTTGGCAGATCAATGGTCAGATGACCACGGGCGCGCTGCGCGAGATCCTTCGGGATGTCTATGGCTGGGCCTTGGCGCTTGATTGGACACAAGACAACACACAGGCGCGCGTCTGGTACGTCTCTGAAAACAAGCTGGAGCCGCGTTTGGGCGAACGGTTTGAAGAGCCGCTTGAACCCTATGAACAGCCGCTATGCCCCGGTCGCGATGCTGCCCGCCTCTATGCCGATCTGAACGCCGATTCGACCACTGGCGAGCCGCTTGGCGCGTTCCTTCTGCGTCACCCGGAACACCGCCACATGACCCGCCGCGCGCAGATCGCAGCTCTGCTGCCCTATGCAGAGATCCGCGACAATACGATAGATGCGGTCATGATGCCCATCGACATGTTGCGCATGAAGCTGAGCTTTTTTGGCGCCTCAGAGTTTGACCCGCGCTCTGACCGTTGGGTGCGCATCACCATGTTCCAGCATGCGCCCTTCCCGCACGAACTGGAAGATGCCTTCGCAGACGACTGGGCGTTGCCGCCTTTGAACATGGCTGCGGAGTGACCTACTCGCTCGGCGAAGTTGAGGCGCTATCTCGCAAGGCGGCTCGCGGCGCAGGGTTCAGTTGGGGCATGGCGGAGGATGCAGGCAAAGCCGTCCGCTGGCTCTGCAATTGGGGTCTGCCCGGGGCAGAAGCCTTGGCTGGGTATTTGGATGCAAGGCGTGATGCAGGCGGGCCGAGTGATACGTCTTCAGCGATTTGGTCGGCGCAGTCCGGCACGCTGTGCCCAATTACGTGCGGCACCGTCGTAAGTGACCGGGGTGCGTTGGACACTGCGGTTGATCTGCACGCGCTCGCTTGGCCACTTTTGATCGTGCCGCATGTTGCATGGATTGCGCCAAAGGGATCCGTGTCTTGGCCGGGGTCACAGCTGTGTTGGGATGAACATGTGCGCCTCTCCGGCCCGCTGCTGACGGCTCGTGCAGATCAAGTCACCTTGTCGACGACGGCAAAATCGGATGGCACAGCCTGCAAAAAGATCCAGCGCGCTGATCTGGATGACGCAACTCTGTCCCGATTGACCCGTTTCGCGGCGAAAACCTATGCGCCGGAAACAGAAGCCAGCAAGACAACGGGCGCGGGCGCAGGCCTGACAGACGGAGATTGACACCATGCGCAGCACCATTCTCATCAATGCCGTAGAAGTCCATGCCGAAGGGGAACCCGGGCGCGTCATCACCGGCGGGCTGCCGGATCTGCCCGGAACCTCTGTCTTCGAAAAGATGCGGTGGATGGAAGAGAACGCCGATCACATACGCAAACTGATCCTGCGGGAGCCCAGAGGCTACCCAGCCCTTTGCTCCAACATCATTGTCCCACCCTGCGACCCGCGCGCCGATGCGGGCTTTATCGTCATGGAACAGACCGAATATCCGCCCATGTCGGGTGGAAATTCGATGTGCGTGGTCACTGTTCTCCTCGAAACCGGCATTCTGCCAATGGTCGAGCCGGCGACAGAGCTCACTCTGGAAACGCCCGCGGGGCTCATTCACGCCCGGGCGCAGTGCTAAGACGGCAAGGTCACCGCCGTCACCATCCGCAATGTCCCCTCCTTTGTGATGCATCTCGATGCGCCCCTGCGCGTCGATGGTCTGGGCGACATAGCCGTGGACGTGGCGTGGGGCGGGATGTTTTACGTGCTGGCCGATGCCGACCGGCTTGGCATTGACCTCAGCGCAGAAAACGGTGCTCAGGTGGTGCGAATGTCAGAGCGCATTCTGGCCGCGGCAAAGGACCAACTGCCTGTGGTGCATCCGGAAAATCCAGACATCACCGGGCCGACCATTACATTCCTCGGGGCCACGCCTGTCGATCCCAAGACCCATGGTCGCTGTGCGGTCTCCGTCTCGTCCGGCGGCTATGATCCAACCCGGCCTGATGCGGTGCCCGGCGCGCTCGATCGCTGCCCTTGTGGCACTGGAACCTCCGCCAAAATGGCCGTCCTGCACGCCCGAGGTCTGCTGGATGTGGGCGAGGATTACGTCAATGCAGGGCCTTTGGGCACGACATTCACCGGCAGGATCGAAAGCCTCACCGAGATCGCTGGCCGCAAAGCGATCATCCCCTCCCTCACCGGGCAGGCATGGATCTATGGCACCAGCCAGTACATGCTGGACCCGACAGACCCGTTCCCAGAGGGCTTCACCGTGGGCGATATCTGGGCCTGATACCACAGCCCAGGGCACGTGGCCTCGCGTACCTGCCACAAAATTTCCGCAAAGCGACCCGGCCTAAGTCCAACTCATCGGTCATGAGATGCAAAAAGGCAGTCTGAAGACAGTCGAGAGGGGCAGACATGACTATGCAGGTGAACGTATCGGCCAAGGGCTCCGCGATGGGCCCAGCGCTTTGGCGCAATCGGGCGCTGATCACCCTCGTGGCCCTGCACTTTGCCGCCGTATACGCCATCTGTGCGTTTCTGGGCCGCGATTTCGGGTCGGGAACGGCGTCCACGCTGATCAACCTATTAAAACTGCAGGTCCCGCTCTTTCTGATCGTTTTGTTTTTTTGGCGTTTTGGCTGGATGATCGTCAAAATCCGCCCACGTCGCCCGATCCAATGGTTTCTGAATGATCTCAAAGAAATCGTTTTTGATCGAGAGCGCATTTTTTGCGGCGCCTTCGCCTTTCTCGCGATGTGCATATTTGCCGGTTCTTTCACCGTTGCCAAAGACCTGATCCCGGTGATCCACCCGTTTTCCTGGGATGAAACCTTTGCCGCGTGGGACAGAACGCTGCATTTCGGGCACGACCCGTGGCGTCTTATCTGGCCGATGACAGGTACGCCCAAGATCACGACCGCCATCAATGCGGCCTACCACCTGTGGCTGATTTTGGCCTATTTCCTGATCTTCGTGGCCTGCTTTAACGCATCAAAGCACAACAAGCATCGCACGTATCTTTTGGCTGACGTCATGTGCTGGATCATCGCGGGCAACATCCTCGCCACCATCTTTTCATCGGTCGGCCCGGTCTACTATGAGGCGATGGGATATGGCAGGGATTTCCAGCCCTTGATGGACAAGCTCTATGCCTTCAATGAGATCAGCCCCGTCTGGGCCCTGTCCGTGCAGGAAATGCTGATCGATGGCTACATGAATGATGGACCCGTAAAAGGCATCTCCGCCATGCCCAGCATGCATGTGGCCAGCACCGTGATGATGACACTTTATGCTTTTTCAGTAAGCCGGATCTGGGGGTGGATAATGGCAACCTTTGCTGCGATGATCCTTGTGGGTTCCGTGCAGTTGGGCTGGCACTACGCGATCGATGGATATGTCTCCATCGTTGTAGCGCTCGGCTGCTACTGGGTGGCGCGTAAGGTGGTCACCGCACTTTCCCGCGCCGAAGAAGCTGCTTAAAAAAATTGCGCCCCGGACATGATCCGAGGCGCAAAGTGTTCACCGCACGTGAATTTACGCGATGTGTGCGCTCAGCAGCCAAGCGAATTTTTCGTGTTTCTGGCCGCGACTGATGCACAGATCCTCAGTGAGAAGATCGCCATGTCCGTTGGCGA
>CAKZYL010000039.1 GCA_937884705.1 uncultured Roseovarius sp.
TGGCACAGCAGTAGCGGCGGCCGAATTTCACGGCACCCAGACGGGTGAAGGCGGACCGGTGCCACCCACTGGGAAATCCGTGGTCTCGGACTACGCCTATGTCATACAGTTCGATGGCGACAAGATCAGCCACATGACCAAAATCTGGAATGACGTACACGCCCTGCGCGGGCTTGGTTGGGCATGATGCGCTGGCGCATCCTTGGCCTACTGTTTCTGGCCCGCATCGGGCTTGGGTTTCAGTTTCAGACTGTGGCCTCCGTGGGCGACGACTTGGTCGTTGCCTTCGGGCTCGATTATGCGGGGATCGGTTTCCTGATCGGTCTCTTCATGGCCCCCGGACTATTTCTGGCCATACCCGCCGGATACTGGGGCCGATATGTTTCGGATCGCATCATGGTCGTGATCGGTTTGGGCGCGCTCGCATTTGGTGGGGCCGTATCATCCTTGGCAACAGAAAGCTGGGCCATTGGGCTGGGTCGCTTATTTGCCGGGGCAGGCTTTCTGTTTACCACGCTTTATTTCACGAAGATGGTAGCGGATTGGTTCGAAGGGCGTGAAATTGCGACCGCCATGAGCATCCTTGTCATGTCTTGGCCATTCGGGATCGCCATGGGTCAGGTCGGCCACGCATGGCTCGCGCAGGTTTACAGTTGGCAGGTTCCGTTTCAGGTAGCCTCTGTTTACTGCCTCATCGCGGCACTCGGGGTGTTTCTGTATTACAGATCGCCACATGATCTACCTCCAGTGAAAGGAAGCTCGGATGCTGTCCTAACAGGTCAAGAATGGCGTTTGGTTCTTTGTGCCGCTGCCGCGTGGGGCGTGTTCAACGCCGCCTACGTCACCTATCTATCGTTCGGGCCGAAGGTTCTCGAAGACCTTGGCCAATCCGCCATTGCCGCTGCCAGCATCGTCAGCATCGGAAGTTGGTTGATGATCCTGTCAGGTGCCGCGTGCGGGCAAGTTGTGGACCGTTTCGGTGGACGAAATGTCGTCCTGACCATTTGTATGGCAGGCGCTGTCGTTTCCCTCATGCTACTTGGCGTCCAAGGGGCCGGGCCGGGAGCGAGTGTGCTGTTCGGTCTGATCGGCATGGCACCGGCAGGAGTTATCATGGCAATGGCAGGTCAAGCCATGCGGCCAGAGGTGCGCGCGTTCGGGATGGGCATCTTCTTTACTATCTATTACATGATCATGCTGATCACGCCCCCTGCCGCTGGCGCAATCCTTGATGCGACGGGCAACGCGCAGGGGCCAATCTGGCTCGCCATCGTGTTGTTTGCCTCGGTCGTCCCACTCGGCCTCGCGTTTCAATATTTCAGAAGCAAGCCTCTCGCAGGCGTGGAAAGGAAAGTCGGATGACAGATGTTCGCAAAACAGTTTTCTTCAGGGAGACTATCAACGCCGATGAAATGGGCAGATCAAATGAACCAATCACACGCGTCGCCGTCGCCGCCGTATTGCGAAACCCTTTTGCTGGAGTTGACCAACAAGACCTTTCGCAACTGTTCGAGGTAAGTGCGGAACTTGGGCAATCCTTAGCAGACGAGCTTGTCAACATGCTGAGTGTGGCACCTGTTTGCTATGGCAAAGCGGCTCTAGTCGGATCGTCCGGCGCGATGGAGCATGGTGCCGCTGTGCTTCATCCCGCCCTTGGCAAACCCGTTAGAGCAGCCATCGGTGGCGGCAAGGCCCTGATGCCCTCAAACCATAAGGTCGGCCCATTGGGCGCGTGCATCGACTTGCCGCTAGGGCATAAGGACGAGGCTTGGTCATTTGATTATATCGATACAATGACGCTTTGCGTACCAGATGCACCACGGGCAGACGAAATCGTGCTGTGCATTGGTCTCTCAGACGGAACCCGCGCAAACCCGAGAGTTGGAAAAGGCCCAGCCCAGTCTTGACACCTCAAATCCTTCATATTGGCACCGCTTAGTGTCATTTGATCAAATCGCAGCAATGGTAAAGGTGGGCTCTGAGCAGACTGCTGCGTTCGCAGGAATCCAGCGCTTGGAATCTGTTGCACAAACCAGCCATTTCGCGCGGCTGGGGCCGGTCAGAAGCCTTTCAGAATCGTGCCGTCGTTATCGGATGTTGCTGGCGGGGAGGGGGCGCTGATCCTGCCTGGCGTGGAACCCCGGTCAGAATCCACTGTTTTTGGCGCATAGGTCTTTCAGGGGGTTGTGTCCGTCATACGGACGAACGGGACTTGTGCCAGTGCAGCTATTGCTGACGCAGCATTTTGCTTGCATGTGCGGCATAAAAGTTGTCGAGAAGCAGCGCCGTCACTGGAACGGTCATTCGAAAACGGTGTCCCGTGCAGCAAAGATAAAAGTTCCACTGTGTCTTCGGTTCTTTGCAGAAAGCTGCCAGATGAAGCTAATAGTTGCTGTACCACCAAATCGCGCCAGTCACGCCAGGCAACGCCAGCTGATACTATCTGTACCGAGAGAAACGAGATACCTGACTGTTGTCAGGGTTTCGCCAGGCTTTGGAATTATGTCTTCACAACATACTGCCAACAAATCGTGATTTCGATTATTGATCAAAAATCAATTGTTCAGGTATACTACGGTGTGAACGGACGCGGCACAGAGGCCTGTCTGCGGGCGAGGAGGCCGTATGTTGATCGAAGAAACCACGACACACCGGGCGCTAAGCAAATGAAGCAAAAGAGGATTGCGATCATTGGCTGTGGTTTGATCGGACAAGCATGGGCAACTGTGTTTGTGCGCTCTGGTCACCATGTGACTCTTTACGACAAGCAAGACGGCGCGGCCCTACAGGCGGTCGTGCAAATTCGAGAGCGGCTCGTTGAACTGCACGAACACGGCCTCATCAACTCAAGTGCTTTGCA
>CAKZYL010000040.1 GCA_937884705.1 uncultured Roseovarius sp.
TCCTGCTCTTCGGCATAGCGCCGACGCAGATCAGCAATCAAGCTTTCCAAAGCCTCTCGCCGCGCAGCGGCAAGGCGGGCGACCTCTGCCTGTTGGTCAATCTCATCCCGCAGGTTGGCCAGCGCCAAGTTCAGCTGTTCCTGCTCTGTCAGCAGAGCGTCCCGCTCGCCTTCCAACGCAGCTATGGTACCGAGGTTTGTCTCTTGCTGAGACAATAGCCCAGCCACTTGTTCTTCAAAGGATGCGATCCGCGTTGCGGCCTCAGCAAGCGCTTGATCCTGCTCTGCGCGTTCAGCCTGAAGCGTGGCAATCAGGGAGGCTTGTTGTTCTTCGCGGGCGCGCGCATCACCCAAGGTGACCGTGAGCTCCCCAACCCGTTCCGTCAATGTCGCGTTCTTGTCCTGCTCCAAGCCCAAGGCATCGGCCAATGCCGCGACTTCAGCTGACAGCGCGTCAAGTTTGCTGGCCTGCCCGCTGATCGTTTCACGCAGAACAAACTGCACGATCATAAAGATGGTCAGCACGAACATCAGCACCAGAAGCAGGCCAGTCATTGCATCGACGAAACCTGGCCAGATGGAATTCTGAAACCGATTGCCAGTGCGGCGAGAGAGGGCCATGTTCTAGCTCTCCTGCTCCGGTTTGGATTTGTTGGATGCGTTACGCCTTGGTGGGGTTTGGGGTGGGCGCATTTGGGAAAAGACCTTGCTGAGCGCATTGAGATCGGTGCGGATCTCTGTCATGGTTTCCTGCCGCCCTGCGCTGATTTCTTCCAAAATGCGCAGCATTTGAACGTCGATCGACCGAAGTCGCATGCGACTTTCGGCATCAAGGCCCGCTTCGCTTGTCGTCTCTGAACGCGCCTCAATGAGATTGATCAAGCGTTCCTGGCCCGCTGCGACCTGCATGAGCGCCTGATTGACTGGATTGGTGTCACTTAACCTTATCGTAAGGCGCTCGATGGAGTCGGCCAAAACGCCAAGCTTTTCATCCACCATGGCGCGGCTGACATCGGACTGCGTGACCAACATTTGCAGCGCATCCATTTGCTCGGCGAGATGATCCATGAAGCCGCCAAGACCTGAACCGTCCCCGCCCGCCTCGCTGTCGCCCGAGGCAAAACCGACGCGCGTGAAGGACGACATCCATTCCTCCAGCTCGCGGTAAAAGCGGTTCTGTCCATGGCTGGCGAAAAGCTCGAGCAAACCCACGACCAATGATCCGGCAAGCCCCAAGAGCGAGGATGCAAAGGCCACACCCATACCGCCCAGCTGCGCTTCTAACCCTGTCATCAGGCGGTTGAATACGGCAACGCCTTCTTCCCCGTCCTGCGGCGCCAAGCTTCTGATGGTGTCAACAACAGCAGGGACAGTGGTGGCCAAGCCATAAAAAGTTCCCAAAAGGCCGAGGAAAATCAATGTATTGGTGATGTATCGAGTGATTTCACGCGCCTCATCGATCCGCTGCGCTACCGAGTCCAGAATGGACCGAGCCGACCCAGAAGGGATTTGCATGCGGGCCCCGCGTTGGCGCATCAGGGCGGCCAGGGGCGCCAAAAGGCGCGGTGCCTGGGTTTGGGCGCGATCTGACCGGTCTGACGTAAATCCTTCAATCCAACGTACCGAGCTGATCAACTGCAGAACTTGCCAGAATGTGGCCAGCACACCTACAACAAACACAAACAGGATAAACCCATTGAGATATAGGTTGGCCTGAAAAACGGGCAGCACGCGCGGCAGCGCGACAAAAGCCCCAAACGCGCTTAAGCCGATCACCACCAACATGAGGGCAATCTGACGGAATGGTTGCGAGAATTGCGGCTCGACCTCGCGGTCCGGCTGGTCCATCAGGACAGCTCCCGGCTCTGATTTTACGGCCATAGTTTACGCCTTATTCGATTGCAAGCCAAGGGCTTATCCCAAGATGTTGCGGACTCGATTGACCAACCAATCAAGCTCCACATCCTCAATCCCAAGCTCTTTGAGATGCGCGGTCGTGTTGAACAGATACTCGCTGTTTGGCCCGCGCCCACCCACAGCCTGAGCTATGATCTGCGCCTGGTCTTCAAGGGCAATTCCGCCGCAATACTGCACATGATGCGGGTCCACCACATAGGTCACAGCGGCGACGATACGACCGTCCGAAAGGTGCACTTTGAGCTGCTTTTCCAAATAGGCCGACGAAATCAATTCGCGCTCGCGCAGATAGTCTAGAACGTCCGCCTCTTGACCTGTTGGCACGGAAAGCGCAATGCCCGCACATTGCGCCTCATCCCTCTCATCCAGAGCCAGTACCAGACCGGGATTTTCGTCGGTGCCTCGGTGATGTATTGAGCGCATGCAAAAGCTACGGTGATAGCCGGGAAGACGCGCGATGAATTGCTCTTCATAGTCGAACCCGGGGTTCCACATCAAAGAGCCATAACCGAACACCCATAGTGTCATTTTGCTGTCCCTCTCGCCGCTCACGCCTTAAACACCATCGGACAAGAGCGGGAAAGAGGCAGGTGCATGCGCTTTATCTTGGGGATCGTCACGATCGGGGCTGCGCTCTGGTCGGGATACTGGTTTGTCGGGCAGAATGGCGTGCAAGCCGGTTTTGAAAGCTGGTTTGAAGCACGGAGGTCCGAGGGTTGGGCAGCTGAATATTCCGCGCTGCAAACACAGGGTTTCCCCAACAGGTTCGACACGTCTTTTACCAATTTGGTTCTGGCAGACCCGGATACTGGCCTTGCGTGGGAGACGCCGCTTCTTCAACTGTTGGCGCTGAGCTACAAGCCCAACCATGTCATCGCTGTCTTGGCCAATCAGCAGCTGATCGCCACACCGCAAGAAAAGTACCGTATCTCATCAGACGACATGCGCGCATCCATCGTCACCGGCACAGACATCCGCTTGCCGCTTGATCGCGCGACACTGACGGCCAGCAACCTTGTGGTCACGCCGCAGGGTACGGGCGAAAGCACCAAAGCGACATCGATCCGGCTCGCTGCGGAACGCATGGTGACCGGACAACCGACTTACCGGTTTGGACTGGCCGCAGATGGTCTCTCACCGGCGCTGAACTGGCGGGTCCAACTTGATCCGGCGGGGCGTTTGCCGGACACATTCGATGCCCTGACAGCAGATTTCAAAGTGACCTTCGACAAAGCCTGGGACCGCAGCGCAATAGAGGACGCGCGTCCGCAGCCGCGTCGCATCAACATCAGACTGGCCGAAGCCCGCTGGGGCCGTTTGGAGCTTTTGGTTGCAGGCGACGTAGATGTCGACGCTGCTGGATTGCCAGAAGGTGAGATCGTGATCAAAGCGCGCAATTGGCGCGAGATTTTGAAAATGGCTGTCTCCTCGGGAACATTGACAGAAGGCTTTGCCAATACCTTGGAAAGCGGGTTGTCTTTGATTTCGCAAATGGCCGGCAACCCTGAAACCCTCGATATCCCTTTGACATTTTCTAGCGGTCGCGTGCGTCTTGGACCGGTGCCTTTGGGACCCGCGCCCGTTTTGCGCCTGCGCTGAACAGTGCGCCTGGGCGCAGCCGCATTCTTTCGAAGAATGCGGTGCGAAATCTTTGAAAGATTTCGCCTGCCCCAAAAACCGGCATTTACGCCTGATTTTCGCTCGATTTGAGTTGTGGTGGCGCAGACCGCATGCCACATATTCACTATGCAGAAATGCAAGACGAGATGGCTTGCCACGCTCATTCTGATGGCCGCTCTGCTGGCGCCTTTCGCCAGCGGATGGGCCATGGCGCTCGGGCTTGCTGATGGACGTCTCATGGTCATCTGCAGCGGAGACGGGCTGCGCACCATCTACATCGACGAAAATGGTGATGCGACGCAAATCTCTGATGAGGCCATCGCTTGCGTGTTGAAATCTGCTGTCGGCACGGCGAAACCGGCCCTGCCAGAGCGAAACGCCGAAAGACTGCTTTTTGTCAACGAGACTTGCGATCATTGCAACATTGGTCAAAGCAGCCACGCATATTTGGCCCCGCAGCCACGAGCACCTCCACCGATGTGACCTTTTACCGAGGCTGGGCCGGATCTCGGCCCTGAAACGACATCGATAGGAGACAAGACACATGAAATACGTGTTCTCAACACTCGCCGCTCTTGCGTTTTCCACGGCCGCTAGCGCCCATGAATACAGTGCGGGCGATCTTAGCATCGACCATCCCATGTCCTTTGAGACCACCGCCAAAGCAGGTGTGGGATACATGACCATCACCAACCAAGGTAGCACCGCCGACGCATTGGTCGGTGTCACGGCGGATTTTCCGCGCGTTATGATCCACCAAACCGTGGAAGAAGACGGCATTGCCAAGATGAAACATGTGGATCGCATCGAAATTCCTGCAGGCGAAACGGTAAAGCTTTTGCCGGGCGGGTTTCATGTGATGTTCATGGGTCTGGAAAAGCCATTGAAGGACGGCGAAACCATTCCGGCCACGCTGATCTTTGAACAAGCGGGCGAGGTTGAGGTGGTTTTCAATGTTGAGGCCCGGACCAGTGAGACCAAGGATCACTCTGGCCACGATCATTCCGGTCATAGCCACTCCAACTGATCACCACACGGCAATCTAGATTTCAAACCCTGGGTGCCCTTGCGGCGCACCCTGTCCTTTAGGGATGTACCCCATGAAAATCACCAAACTCGTGGCCACGGCTCTTTGCCTGGGCCTTGCGACGCCTGCTTTTGCAGACGGCTCTCACATCCACAGCCATTCTGGCGATAAAATCCTGCGCGCCGACGGGCATGCCCCCATCGGCGTGATGGGCGATCACCGCCATGCGGCAGGCGAGATCATGTTCTCGTACCGCTTTATGCGCATGAACATGGAAGGCAACCGGATCGGCACGACGGATGTGAGCCCGCTCCAGATCGCCACAACCGTGCCCAACCGCTTTTTCGGTCAGCCCATGCAGCCCCCGACGCTGCGTGTCGTGCCCACAGAAATGACGATGGATATGCACATGTTCGGGGCCATGTATGCGCCGAACAACCGGGTCACATTGATGGCCATGTTGCCCTACATCACAAAGGAAATGGATCATCTGACCTTTGCTGGGCCTGCTGGACCAGGCGTTCTAGGCGGGTTCCGGACAAAGTCAGAAGGTTTTGGCGACGTAAAAGTCTCAGCTTTGATCGGGCTTTGGGAAGGCCAGAACAGCTCCGTTCATGCCAATCTCGGGCTCAGCCTGCCAACAGGATCGACCTCTGAGACAGACGACATCCTGACGCCGCTCAATACGCGCCCGACGGTGCGCCTGCCCTATGCGATGCAACTTGGCTCAGGCACCTACGACGTCTTGCCTGGGATCACCTTCATGGGTCGCAGCGGCAACTTGGGCTATGGCGCGCAATTGACGGGTGTCTTTCGGCTGGGGAGCGACAATGGCTACACCTTGGGCAATGAGGTCAAAGCCAATGTCTGGGGCAGCGTGCAACCCGCACCTTGGATTTCGCTTTCCGGACGGCTTGAGGCCATTACGCTGGATGATATCAGCGGTATTGATCCGTTTATCCGTGGTCCGGTTCAGACGGCAGATCCCAATAATTATGGCGGTGATATTGTCACAGCCTATTTCGGCGTAAACACCATCGTGCAGAGCGGAGCTTTGCGTGGGCATCGTTTTGCCGTGGAATTTGGCATGCCGGTCTATCAGGATCTCAACGGTCCGCAGATGAAGCGCGAATGGACCCTCATCGCCGGCTGGCAAAAAGCATTTTGAACGTGAGCGCGCCCCAATCGTTCATTGGGGCGCGGCAATCATATCCGATTAATCGACCTTCAAAACAGCTTTGATGGGGCCGTTACGATCGCCCTGAACGATCACCACAGCCGGCAAATCGCCTGTCAGATCCACATTTACGCTTAGTGGCTCTGACATGTCCCATTGGGTGACGATTTGCATGTCGGTAACCACATTCGCGTAGGAGAGCGTACGACCTGCATTCTCACCGCGCAGAATCTCAACCGTTGACAGTGGCCGGTAGCGCAGCACCTGCACACTGGCGGTCTCTGAGCTGTCGCTCATGGCGTAGCCAAGCACAGAAAGCGTGTTACCCTCCCGCTTTACTTTCAAATCTACTTCATGGGGCAGTTTTTTATGAGATGAAATCAGGGCGTTGGTATCTTTGGGGTTCGAGCCCACAACATGGTCGCGGCCGTTGATCACCATTTGCGGGGTATAAATCATCTTGCGATTGCCAAGCCGCGCGTAGGCGCGTTGACGCGCGGTGAACTCTGGTTGTGCAAAGACGTCTTTCCAGCCGATATAGTCCCAGTAATCCACATGCATGGCGAGCGCGACCACATTTTCCCTGTCCACCAGCTCATGCAGAAACTCATCAGCTGGAGGGCAGGAAGAACAACCTTGTGAGGTGAAAAGCTCCACCAAGACAGGGCGGTCTTCGGCCTGCCCCACGGTGGCAAAAGACAGGGCTGCCGCAAAGAGAATTGGAAAGAGTTTCACGTGTGTGTCTCGCGTTTCGAATCTTGGCTAGTTGGGTTGGAAATCAAATATAACCTCCCGCTCCACACCGCCAATCACCCTTTCGCGAGAGATCAGTGAGGCTTGCAATCGCGCCACAGGCTCAAAGCACCACCCCTTGCAGCATCCGGGGCAGACGGTAATCTGGACCGGCTATCACCAGCCTAAAGCAAGAGGACAGCACCATGCCCATCACCGTCGGCCACGACACCGCCATGTGTCGTAAAACGCTCACCGTAGGCGAAAAACTTGTTGCCTACTACTCGATTAAAGCAGCTGAGGATGCCGGGCTGGGTGATTTCTCCAGGGTGCCCGCAAGCCTGCGGGTGGTGCTCGAAAACATGCTGCGATTTGAGGATGGCAAGACAGTCAGCCCTGATGATATCCGCGCCTTCTCGGACTGGGCCGCCAATGGGGGACGGGCCAACCGAGAACTCGCGTACCGCCCCGCTCGGGTGTTGATGCAGGATTTCACGGGCGTGCCGGCCGTCGTGGATCTCGCGGCCATGCGCGATGGTATTGTTGAGCTGGGTGGCGACGCGCAACAGATCAATCCGCTCAACCCTGTGGATCTGGTGATCGACCACTCCGTCATGATTGATGAGTTTGGCAATCCGCGTGCGTTCCAGATGAATGTGGATCGCGAATATGAACGCAACATGGAACGCTATCAGTTTCTGAAATGGGGCCAAAGTGCCTTCAACAATTTCCGCGTGGTGCCACCGGGCACGGGCATCTGCCATCAGGTGAACCTGGAATACCTTGCACAGACCGTGTGGACGGATACCGATCAAAACGGGGAGTTGGTGGCCTACCCCGACACTTTGGTGGGCACGGATAGTCACACAACGATGGTGAATGGGGCCGCCGTTCTCGGGTGGGGTGTCGGCGGTATTGAGGCAGAAGCGGCGATGCTCGGTCAACCGATTTCCATGCTGATCCCGGAAGTTATTGGTTTTGAACTGACCGGCACCTTGGTCGAAGGCACAACTGGGACCGATTTGGTTCTAAAGGTTGTGGAGATGCTGCGCGCGCTTGGCGTGGTGGGAAAGTTCGTGGAATTCTACGGCGAAGGTCTCAATCGCCTGCCCCTGGCCGATCGGGCGACTATTGCAAATATGGCGCCAGAGTACGGTGCGACCTGCGGGTTCTTTCCCATCGATGGCGAAACGCTGCGCTACCTGCGGACAACTGGGCGTGATGAGGCTCGGATTGCGCTGGTCGAGGCCTATGCCAAGGAAAACGGGTTCTGGCGTGGTGATGACTACGCACCGATCTATTCCGATACGCTGCATCTCGACATGGGGACAATCGTGCCCGCGATTTCGGGGCCGAAGCGGCCGCAGGATTACGTCGCGTTGACGGATGCCAAGGCTGAGTTTCTGCGAGAAATGGAAGAGACGTTCCAACGACCGATGGACAAGGAAATGCCGGTTGAGGGGGAAGACTATACCCTGAGTTCTGGCGACGTGGTGATCGCCTCGATCACCTCCTGTACCAATACGTCAAACCCTTACGTGATGATCGGAGCGGGCCTCGTCGCTCGCAAAGCAGCGCGTCTCGGCCTTGACCGCAAACCCTGGGTCAAAACCTCACTTGCGCCAGGCTCACAAGTGGTCAGCGCCTATCTGGAGGCGGCTGGCCTGCAAGACGATCTCGACAAGATCGGCTTCAATCTTGTGGGTTACGGCTGTACGACGTGTATCGGCAATTCTGGCCCCATTCAGAAAGAGCTGAGTGAGGCCATTTCAGAGGGCGATCTTGTGGCCGTCTCGGTTCTCTCTGGCAATCGCAATTTTGAAGGCCGGATCAGCCCGGATGTCCGTGCCAACTATCTGGCCTCGCCGCCTTTGGTGGTGGTCTATGCGCTGGCCGGATCCATGGATATCGACATCGCCCGCGATCCGATCGCGCAAACGCCTGAGGGCAAAGATGTCTATCTCAAAGACATATGGCCCAGCCAAAGCGAGATCGCGGAACTCGTGGAACAGACCGTGACGCGCCAGGCGTTCATCGAAAAATACGCGGACGTCTTCAAGGGCGATGACAAATGGCGCGAGGTGGAAACCTCTGAGGGCGAGACATATGATTGGCCGCCAGCGTCAACATATGTTCAGAACCCGCCCTATTTCCGAGGCATGGGTGCAGAGCCGGGCACAATCTCGAATGTCGTGAATGCGCGTGTTCTGGCGCTCTTGGGAGATATGGTGACGACCGATCACATCTCGCCGGCTGGATCGTTCAAAGACACCACACCCGCCGGGAAATACCTGACCGAACGACAGGTCCCAGTCAGAGAGTTCAATTCCTATGGATCGCGTCGCGGCAATCATGAGGTCATGATGCGCGGCACCTTTGCCAATATCCGGATCAAGAATGAGATGCTGGATGGCGTGGAGGGAGGGTACACTCTGGGGCCTGATGGCAAGCAAACCTCGATCTTTGACGCCTCGATGGCCTGGCAAGAGCGCGGTGTGCCGCTGGTGATTTTTGGCGGCGAGCAATATGGCGCAGGATCGTCGAGAGATTGGGCCGCGAAGGGAACCGCGCTGTTGGGTGTGAAGGCCGTGATCGCCGAAAGCTTTGAGCGCATTCACAGATCCAATCTGGTCGGCATGGGGGTTATTCCCTTTGAGTTCACGAACGGCGACACGCGCAAGTCCCTTGGTCTGAAAGGGGATGAGACAGTTTCCATTTCCGGCCTCGACACGATTGAACCGCAACAGAACGTTCCATGCACCATTCAGATGAGCGACGGCACGGTCAAAGAGATCATGCTGAAATGTCGGATCGATACCGCCATTGAAGTGGAGTACATCGAGCATGGCGGCGTGCTGCACTATGTGTTGCGCAATCTCGCCGACGCCGCCTGAACCGAAGCGCCGCACGTACGACAGCACGCTTTACCCTTCGTGGCAAAAGGCTAGTCTTCCATCAAAAGCAAGGAGACAAGCATGGGCGAAAGCACGTGGGATTATGATGCGATTGTTATAGGCGCAGGGGCGGCAGGTTTGGCCGCCACCCACGTACTTCACGATGCCGGACGGAGTGTGATCTGTTTGGAAGCCGCCGATCGGATCGGTGGCCGATCATACACGGACACATCTATTTTTGGCGTTCCGTTCGATTTGGGCGGGCATTGGCTCCACTACGCGGATGTGAATTCCTTCATTCCAATTGGTCAGGACCTTGGGTTCGACCTCTATGCTGAGCCAGGCCACATCCATTTGGCCGGTAGCTTGGCCACAGACGGCGTTTTGGATCGGGTGGCGGGCGTTTCAGACGAACTGCACCGACAGGGCGATGCCGACAATGACATGTCCATGGCCGAAGCGTTTGAGCCCAAAGACGAGGTGGAACGCACCGCGCTTTTGCTCAAAGCGCTGTCTGCAGGTCGGGACCTAGATGAGATCTCAATGCATGACTGGCATACTGGTGCGCTCGAAGACAACAACTGGTTTTGCCGCCAGGGCTTTGGCGCCATCGTGACAGCCAATGCCGCAGGTTTGCCGGTAAAGACCAACACTCCTGTGACCGCGGTTCGGCGCAAGGCGGACGGCGTCGATGTGGAAACAGCTGACGGCACGTTGCGGGCCGGGCACGTTGTTGTAACTGTTTCCGTCGGTGTTCTGGCGTCTGAGGGCATCACCTTCGATCCGCCACTGGACGCATCAAAGCAAAATGCGCTGAGTTTGATCACCATGGGCGTTTACAACCACGCGGCCATGCTCTTTGACGTTACAGCGCTGCCGATGGCGCCAGATACTTGGGTGAGCTATCCGATTGAGGAGATCTCGGGCAGCATGGCGCGCGGTGGCGGAATACTGTGCAATGTATCCGGCAGCGGGCTGTGCAGCTTTGAGCATGTGGGCAATTTTGCGCGCGAATTGGAAGACGCGGGCGAAGAGGCCGCGATTGATTTTGCCTTGACGCGGATGGTGGATGTATTTGGCGCGGATATTCGCAAAGGCTTTCGGAAAGGGCATGCCACACGCTGGGGATCAAACCGGTTCACGCAGGGTGCTTATTCCGGCACGCGGCCCGGCGGCGCAGGGTTGCGCGCGGCCCTCAGATCACCCCATGCTGAGGCAGTGCACTTTGCCGGGGAAGCCATGAACGAAGGCGAGACCGTATGCATATCAGGGGCGCATAAAGAAGGCTTGCGCGCCGCAAATGAAGTGATCGACCTGTTGTCTTAGGACGGGTCAGGACTTTGGTCTTCTGGGATGCAAAGACGAGTCTGAGACATGAATATAACTGGTCAAGACAATGCTTGCTGAACCTACGATCTTGGGATCAGGGTCCTGCAAGTTGCACAGGTCTTTACCTGCAAAAATACCGAATGCAGGAAGCAGCGCACCGAAGTTCATCAACCGCTTAACGCCCGTGAGATTACACGAGGACCCATCATAGAGCACGACCTCGCGGGATCTGGGCAAATGCTGAATGTTGCATTGGAAAAACCATGGTCCGGGCTCAAGGTCGTTCGGCTCGTTCAAAGCGGCCACTAGAAACGACCGCGGATTGAGATGCTCCATGAAGCGTTGGATCGTGCCGTTCTTACAGACTGTGTCACGGCCCTTACCCCGTTTTGATTTCTGCATGCGTTTGGGCGCGCACGAATGACGTAAATCAAAGAGCATTCTCGGACCCGTCACACAAGCAAAGATTGGTACTTGCATGGGGCTGTCGACGGTGGATGTGTGCCGCACGATCAGAGAATTTGGTCATGAAGGGATGATAGAAGCCGACGATCATTTAGATAGTCGCACCCGACCTGGAATGGCTTCTGAGACCGCTGACATCAGCGCCGATCACCTTGCTTGTGAGATCAAGCCAGCCCTAACGCGACCAGACTTTCTCTGTTTTCAGTGGAAGCCGAGGTCTCGGCCAATCTTTTGAAGACAAAGTCGATCACCTGAGACACTATGTCCAGCAAGGGAATGTGAGCTGGTATGCGAGAGTGTACAGACGGTTGCGCAGATTAACGGCCTATAAATCAATCTGTGTGCCAAATTAAGACGACGCGCATCGTTAGGAACTGTGTTAGCGTGACGTCAAAACGCAAGGACTCAATTAACCAAGATACCGCTCCAACAGACATCCACAGCACCACATGCATTGCCAAAACGGGAGGTAAGAACGTGGCCATTGCGGGAGATCAGCCGCCCCTTGCGCGTTATAGGGCGTATAGTGAAAGACATACCAAGCTGCTGCGCCTTGCAAAACGGCTCCCCAGTCAGCAGACGGAACGCTTGGCGCGTGAAGCCATCAGGCGTCTTTCGACGCTTCGCTTGGAACAGCGACACGGCGACACCTGGGAGACACGAAAGCAGGTGGAGCGTTTATGCTCGGCACTGATTGACGATGATGAGACGGCAGCGGCACGCATCGTTTTCGACTTGAACGCCGCGAAAATCAAACCCGAAGTCGTTTACCTGGATTACCTAGCCGCCGCTGCGGAACGGCTGGAAGAATGGTGGGAACAAGACCGGGCAAGTTTTTGGCAAATCACAGTGGCCACATGCCGTCTGCTGGCCATCATCCGCAGCATGAACCACCTTTTTGAACCGTATGCTCTACAGCAGGAAAAATCTGCGATCTTCGCTGGCGTCCCGGGCGAACAGCATACGATCGGTCTGCGCATGGCCTCGGATATTTTCCGCAAGGATGGATGGAATGTGGTGCTCTTGATCGGGCTTGGGCACAACGAGTTAATCGACCGTATCGCGTCGACCCATGTACGCGTGATTGGTCTGTCGATGAGCAGCAAGACCTCGCTGGATGCGTTGTCAAAACTGATGATCTCGATTCACGTTTGTAAGCCCTACACGCCAGTGTTTTTGAATGGCAACGGTGTCAAAGACATTCGCGCCAAGCTGAAATGGATGGATTTCGCAGGCGTCTCAGACGATCTCGAAGAGGCAAAAGAAAGCATGAACGCCTGGATAGACGCTCATCCTTTACCGGTGGACGCATAAAAAGCTGAGATGCTGGAAACGGCACGATCTTCCGCTCCAGCCTGACAGGATCAGGATCTAGACCTTCACACGTTCCGAACGCGGATCATACATCGGCTTGAGGCTTGCCGTCGCCTTTATCTTTGTTCCCATGACGTCGATTTCGTAGGTCGAAGCCAAAACGTCGGCCGGCTTTTCACCTTTTGATGGAACATACCCTAGCCCAACCGCACCGCCCAGATGGTGCCCGTAATTGCCAGAGCTGAGATACCCCACATATTCGCCATCACGCACGATCGGCTCATTGTGGAAAAGGAGCGGCTCTGGCTCTTCTAGCAGGAATTGCACCATGCGATTGTGCGGCCCGCTCTCCTTCCGCTCCGCGACGGCGCCTTTGCCGATGAAATCAGGCTTGTTGAGATCCACCGCAAAGCCCAGACCGGCATCAATCACGTTGTCTTCGCAGGTGATGTCATGCCCAAAGTGGCGGAACGCTTTTTCAATGCGGCAGCTGTCCATCATGTGCATGCCGCAGAGTTTCAGACCCACATCCTGACCAGCTTCCCAGAGCGTCTCAAACGCGTGGCCTGCCATGTCGGACGGAACATAAAGCTCCCAGCCAAGCTCACCCACGTAAGATACGCGATGCGCGCGGGCGAGGCCCATGCCAAGCTCGATCTCCTGGGCTGTGCCAAATGGGTTTGTCTCATTTGAGAAGTCATTGGGCGAGACTTTTGCGAGCAAATCCCGCGCATTGGGCCCCATAATCGCGAGCACGCCCTCGGTCGCTGTGACATCTGTGACCACCACCTGATAGCCTTCGGCATGGCGGCGCAGATGGGTTTCGTCCGCCAGACGTGTGGCCGCGGGCGTGACCACCAGATACACGGTTTCCGTGAGACGTGTGACTGTCACATCGGCTTCAATTCCGCCGGTGGAATTGAGGAACTGAGTGTAGACGATCTTGCCTGCCGGCACCGACATATTGGCGCCGCAGACACGGTTCAAAAGCGCCTCGGAATCCGGTCCTTCGACGCGAAGCTTGCCGAAGGAGGACATGTCATACATGCCCACATTCTCACGCACGGCCTTGTGCTCGGCGGCGGAATTTTCAAACCAGTTCTGGCGCTTCCAACTGTAGTGATATTCGCGCTCCTGGCCCTCATTGGCGAACCAGTTGGCCCGTTCCCAGCCGTTGACCTCGCCCATGACAGCGCCCTGTTCCAGCAGATGGTGGTGGAAGGGTGTCCGGCGCACACCGCGCGCTGTGGCCTTCTGCCGATAGGGAAAGTGATCGGCGTAGAGCAGGCCGAGTGTCTCGGTCGAGCGATGGTAGAGATAGTGCTTGTTTCCCTGGAAGGGATGCATGCGTGAGATATCTACGTCGCCCAGATCGAAGGGTTTTTCTCCGTCTTCCATCCAGCGGGCCAATGCCATACCCGCGCCACCGGCAGACTGAATACCAATGGAGTTGAAGCCCGCCGCGACCCAGACGTTATCCATCTCAGGCGCCAGGCCAAGGTGATAGGCGTCGTCCGGGGTAAAGCTTTCAGGACCGTTGAAGAAGGTGTGAATGCCCGCTTCGGCCAGCATCGGCATACGGTTGCAGGCGTTTTCAAGGATCGGCTCGAAATGGTCGAAATCCTCAGGCAGCTGATCAAATTCAAAGCTGTCTGGGATGCCATTCATGCCCCATGGTTTGGAATTCGGCTCAAAAGCACCGAGGAGCATCTTACCCGCGTCTTCCTTGTAGTAGGCGCACTCGTCAGGAACCCGCAGCACGGGCATCTGGGAAAGGCCTGCGATCGCCTCTGTCACAATGTAGAAGTGTTCACAGGCGTGCAGCGGAACATTTATGCCCGCCATCTTACCAACTTCGTGGCCCCACATGCCCGCGCAGTTGACCACCATGTCGGCCGCGATGTGGCCTTGCTCTTGCCCGTCGTCAGAGATCCAGTCGACCCCGGTGATGCGACGACCCTGCCGTTTCATCCCGGTGACCTTCACGCGTTCTTTGACCACCGCACCGTTCATCCGCGCGCCTTTGGCGAGGGCCAACGCAATGTTGGCGGGATCGGCCTGACCATCTGTCGGCAACCAGACACCGCCCTTCACGTTTTCAAGGCTGATATGCTCGTAGCGCTCTTTGACTTCAGTTGGACTCAGCTCTTCCACCGGCACGTCAAACGCGCGGGCCATAGCGGCATTGCGATAGAGCTCCTCAAGACGATCTTCTGTCAAAGCGACAGAGACAGACCCGACCTGGCGCATCCCGGTGGCGACTTCTGTTTCTTTTTCTAGCCCCATGTAAAGCTCTGCAGAGTAGCGCGCTAGCTTGGTCATATTCTGCGAGGCACGCAGCTGGCCAATGAGACCTGCAGCATGCCATGTGGTGCCGGACGTGAGCTGTTTGCGCTCCAGAAGGACAACATCGGTCCAGCCCTGCTTGGCCAAATGATAGGCGACAGAGCAGCCGATGACGCCGCCCCCTACAATCACAACACGTGCATTTTGAGGCAGATCAGCCATGGCATTCACTCCGCAGAATCGGTTCGCTGGTGACGTGTTTGACACGCGGCAAGCTCAAGCAATGTTGAGTATGCGGCAAAGGTCTGTCGTAAATCATATGCGGCAAACGTTTAAGCCGCGCGCCCTGCAATCCTCCCGGAGAACATGCATCCGCCTAGAAACGTGCCCTCCAGAGCGTTGTACCCGTGGTATCCGCCACCGCCGAACCCGGCCGCCTCGCCTGCTGCGTAGAGACCGGGAATAGGCTCACCCATCGTATTCAAAACTTGAGAGTCGAGATTGGTCTCAATCCCTCCAAGGGACTTACGGCTGAGGATGTGCAACCGAACAGCGATGAGCGGACCATTGGCAGAATCAAGGAATTTGTGCGGCTTGGCCGTGCGGATCAGCTTATCGCCGCGATACTTACGCGCCGCGTGGATGGCCATGACTTGCGCGTCTTTGCTGAACGGGTTGGTGATCTGGGCATCTCGTGCCCGGATCTGAGCATGGAGATGGGCTTCATCAATCAAACCGCCACCGGCCACCTGGTTCATGCCCCGGACGAGCGACGGCACATCCTGTGCCACAACAAAATCCTCGCCGCGCTCCTTGAACGCCTCCACCGGATCTGTCGCGCGTTTGCCTGAGAGGATACGCTGCCGGATCACCTCGATCCATTTGCCTGACGTGAAATCTGGGTTCTGCTCCGACCCAGAGAGCGCGAATTCCTTTTTGATCACCGCCTGGGTCAGAACAAACCAGCTGTAGCTGTGGCCGGATTTCAGGATTTCCTTGAGCGTGCCACGGGTGTCAAACCCAGGCAGTGCCGGTGGCGACAGGCGGTTGCCACGTGCATCGAACCACATTGATGACGGGCCCGGCAGGATCCGGATGCCATGGTTGGGCCATATGGGATCCCAGTTCTGAACGCCCTCAGTATATGTCCAGAGGCGATCTCCGTTGATCAGACTAGCCCCTGCAGCTTCCGTGACGTCGAGCATGCGGCCATCGACATGGGCCGGGACACCGCACACCATGCGTTCTGGTACGGGGCCAAGCTGATCTGTGGGCCAAGCCCGGCGCACGCGTTCCAGATCGCCACCAATGCCGCCCGAGGTGACGATCACTGTATCTGCCGAAAAGGAAAATGTTCCGACCTTGTCGCGGTTCGTCTTCGCTCCGCGCGGCGCGTCATCGTCAGCAAGGATGGTGCCCGACACGCCGCTGACCGCCCCGTTGGTCATATCCAAACGGTCGACTTGATGGCGATAGGCGTACCGCAATCGCCCTGCCTTTTCATGGTCCGCGCAGCGGGCCACAAATGGCGCAATGACACCCGGCCCTGTGCCCCAGGTCAAATGAAAGCGCGGCACGGAATTGCCATGACCGTCAGCAAAGCTGCCACCGCGTTCTGCCCACCCGACGACAGGAAACCACCGATGGCCCAGCTCATGCAGCCATTCGCGCAGGCCGCCCGCCGCGAACTCCAGATAGGCCTCGGCCCATTTGCGCGGCCAGGCATCCTCGTCGCGATCAAACTGCGCTGAACCGGCCCAATCACCGCGTGCCAGATCAAGACTATCCCGAATACCCATTCGGCGTTGTTCGGGCGTGTTGACCATGAACACACCGCCCAGAGACCAGAACGCCTGCCCGCCAAGGTTCTGCGGGCCTTCCTGATCCACGACGATCACGGATTTTCCTCGGTCACCCAGTTCTGCGGCAGCAGTAAGACCCGCAAGGCCCGCGCCAACCACAATGACGTCTGCGTCCGCCATATCAGATGCCAGCCTTGCGGCGGTGGCGCATTTCCAGCGGCGTGATGCCAAAGAACTTTTTGTAGAGCACTGAGAAGCCTTCGGAGAAGCCACACGCCAAGCCCACCTCCCGCACGCTGAGCGTGGTGTTGAGGAGAAGATTGTTGGCCTGCGCAAGGCGCAACTGACGGTAATAGGTGTTGGGCGTTGTGTTCAAATAGTTGCGAAACTTCCGCTCCAAAGATCTCGATGAGATACCAACCATATTGACCAACTCGGAAATCGGAACCGGCTCTTCGATATTGCCCTGCATGATCTCTATCGCTCGGTTCAACTCCGCATCGCCGGTCGCGGTTCCGCCAGCTCCGCCGAACGGCTGACGTGTTCCGAAATCGCGGATCTTGTCGTGTAGGAAGATGTTGGCAACGGTCATCAACTCTGCAGATGGGATATGCTGCCCCATCACCGACAGCACCACATCAAGCGACGTGCCCATGCCCGCGCATGTGACCACGCGACCGTCTCGGCTGGCGAGCGCATTGTCTGCATCAAAGATCTCCATCCGCTCGCGGAAGATGGCAGAGTTTTCCCAGTGGGTAGACAGACCCTGCGCGTCGGCCCCGCGTTCACGGATGTAGCGACTAGCGGCTTCGGCCAGCAGATAAACCTGCGCGCCGCGATGGGTGTAGCGATCAATAACCGACCCAAGGGACAGCGCGGGTTCGTCTTGGTTTGTGTTGCCTATGACAAAAAGGTAGTCCGCATCCGGGCGGTCCTGGAAGGGTTCTGTTTCAACGATCGCACGGCTCAGACTTTCGACCGGGCCACCCGCGTTGGAACGATAGGTCCACTCAAAGAGTGGGTGGGCGGTCACGCGGTTGGCAATGCGCAGGGCGTCGACCACAGCGGCCAGTTCTATCAGAACAAACCCCGGAGCGACCACCACGTCAAATCGCACCAACCCGTGCGGTTTGGCTGGCTCTTTGGTTTGAAGTGGTCGGTCATCGATCATCATTGCTAGACGATTATATGCCCTGC
>CAKZYL010000041.1 GCA_937884705.1 uncultured Roseovarius sp.
GGTTCATGCTTGGCGGCCTGTCACACTTCACCGAAGCCGACCGCGTCGATCCCGCGGAGATGCCAGAGCTGGAACGTTGGGTGTTGCACCGATTGTCAGAGCTTGATGCGCGCGTGCGCGAGGGCTATGCCGCTTATGATTTCCAAGGTGTGTTTCAAGCTCTCTTCAACTTTGCAACGGTGGAGCTATCGGCGTTTTACTTCGATATTCGCAAGGATGTGCTCTATTGCGATGGCGATACGCTGCGCCGACGTTCTGCGCGCACTGTGCTGGATATCCTGTTCCACAGGTTGACCACATGGCTTGCGCCGGTGTTGGTCTTCACCATGGAAGAGGTGTGGCTCTCTCGCTTTCCGGGCGATGAGAGTTCTGTTCATCTGGTGGACTTTCCCGAAACCCCATCCTCTTGGCGCGATGAGGCGCTGGCTGAGAAATGGGCCAAGGTGCGGCGCGCGCGGCGTGTCGTGACGGCGGCTCTTGAGGTGCAGCGGGTTGAAAAGGTGATCGGCGCGTCACTCGAAGCGGCGCCCATCGTGCATGTCAGCGACACGGGGCTTTTGGATATCTTGGAGTCTGTAGATTTCGAAGATATCTGCATCACGTCTGGCATCACTTTGACAGCGGAAACCGCCCCTGAAGGTGCATTCACCATGCCGGAGATCGGGGGTGTTGCGGTGGTCTTTGAAAAGGCCAGCGGTGAAAAGTGTCTGCGCTGTTGGAAGATTGCCCCTGATGTGGGTCAACACAGTTTTCCGGGCGTATGTCTGCGCTGTAATGAGGCTTTGAAAGAAAGTGCGGTGGGGTGAAACCCCACCCTACGCACCGATCGGAGTGAGCGCGCAGGCAAATCGTGCTTTGCGGCCTTCGCGGTAGTAGTCGCTCATGCCTGTTTGATCGCCTTCCAGGATGAGATCATGGTCAACCCATGTCAGATCCATGCGCAACGCCTCGGCCATGAATTGCATCGCCCGCTTTGAGGGGACACCGACAACTGTGTGGGTGACATCGGGTATGTCGCTCACGGCGTTGAGGGGGTTGGAGATCTCCTCCTTTAGAACCTGAACCATCGCGTTGTCAGCTTTGATGAACTCACTGTCTATGATGACCAGTGTAGGCTTTAGTTTTTCAACCAACGAGAGCAGCCGAAAGTGATCCATGATATGGTAAAAAATACCGTAGACCGCGACGACATCGAACGTCTCTCCTGCGATCACGCGCGCCTCTAACTCTTCGTAAAGATCGTTTTGGATCAACGTGACACGGGATTTGACATCCGTTTGCGGGAAATGGACAAAACGGTCAATCAGCTCTTGCCGGGCTTCCACGCCAATCACGTTTTTCGCCCCGGCATTGGCCAAAGCGTAGGACCACCGCCCATCATGAGCTGCGAGATCAAGGATCCGCGCGCCGGCGATCTGCTCTGCAAAGGGATCGATGATCAGGCGGTGGCGCTGGACCAGTCGGAAAATGGTGTTTGGCTTCTCTCCATAGGGCTCCAGCTGTTCCATGAAGTCGAAGACATCCGTCATCCGCACATCCTTTCGGCCTCTTCTCCGTAGGCGGCGTAGGCTTCCCAGAATTTTTCATCATTGGACCGCTCTGATTGTCGGATCTGCTGGGCCAGATGCGGATTGTTGTAAAACGCGACGGATTTGCGCTGATCTGAACGGCTGAGCGTTTTATCCGCAGCGGCCTGAATGCAGGTGCAAAGCTCCCTTGAGGCTTTTTTGCGGTCCGATTGAATGCAAGCTTTGCTGATCGGGCCGTAGGAGACCTGCGCGGGGACAATTAAGCGTTGGCTGGTCCGCTCTTGTGGTGCCCCCCTACCGCAGCCAGCAATGGCCAGAATACAAACAAAATATGTCAGATGCCTCAAAATACTCACCTGCGATACCCTTACTGCCCAAGACACAACCCATCTTTTTGGTGGTCACGTTTGCCCGTTTGTTTTCTTTCATTTCTGCCGCATTTGGCGGAAATTTTCAATCGGCAAACCTGTGACCCCTGTCCGTGAAACCGATCACTGTGTCTTATGAGAGGAAAAGCTCGTGACAGATGGAGGTAAAAAGGAGCCCTGCTTCAAAGCAGGATTGGTGCTGTCACTTCGTTTGAAGAAGACACGGGGCCCCGTGTTCCGGTCCGAAGACGTCAAAAAGATTTTTTGGCGAGGGATTCGCAGTTGCAGAACCGCCTGGGCATCCTGCGCCTGCCACGCACGGTTGATGACAATGCAATTTGCGGGCGCTCCTGCATAGCTCGCCGCCGGGCGAACCCTATTCAAAAAGCGAAAATCTCTTGCGACAACTTCGTCGTTCAACGTCGCCGCCCCTTTTGCAAGGACGCGGGATGCAGCGTTTCTGGTGTAAACTGACATGGATGTGCTCTCGGACCAGACCCCGCACAGCCCAAGTTTGCCACCGATCTCGCGGGCTTCCATCGCCACCGTCAGGCCACCGCCGGTCGTGTATTCTCCGCCGGTCAAGACGGCACTTTGCCCAAGAGAGACAGATGTGCCCGCGTGACCTGTCACTCCCAAAGCGCAAAAAATGGCGGCGAATACGGCTTTCTTGAACATGTCGCACTCCTCTAAAATCGGTGTCTTGAAAGTAAGTCCTGCTCTTGCTGGCAAACAAGGCCTGCATCAAAACGTGATCAATCGAGAGCGTCATCATAAACGTTATTGGCGGCAAGCACAGCTTTGGTCCCGGCACAATCGGTGGGAATGAATCGGTCATATGAGCAATGCTGAGGCTGGCCAGGCGCGCGCCCGACCAGCCCCAAAGCCAGCGTTTTTCTAGGCGGCGATTTGTTTCAACTCCAACATGGCTTCGATGCCCAAGTTCGAAAACAGCGCGTGCGTGGCCTCATCCAATTGATCGTTCATGGGTTTGACCAGATCGCCCATGCCAATCGTATCCACTGTTGTCCGGAAGGCGCGGGTTCCTGCTGGCGCATCCACAACCTCCAACACTGCATCAGACACAAGCTGCGGGTTCTGCTGGGGGTTGGCTTTCAGGAATTCGTTGAAACCTGCAAGCGCTGCGCCGGGTGCATCTGCCATCGGGCCATAGCCTTCGTTGCGATCGGTGGATGTGGGATGCAAAAGGTTGCCCATGAAGGCTGTCGGAAACCCACCGGGTTCGACTATGGCCACGTCGACGCCAAAGCCACTGAGCTCAATGCGATAGTTTTCGCTCATGGCCTCAAGGGCCCATTTGGACGCGTTGTAAGGTCCATAAAACGGCATCGGGATCCGTCCGAGGAGGCTTGAGATGTTCAAGATCAGGCCAGACCCTCGAGCGCGCATCGCGGGCGCCACGGCGCGGATCATGCGTTGGACACCAAAGACGTTGATGTCAAACAGACGCTGGAAATCATCGGTGGAAAAGTTTTCTTGAATGCCGTGGGCACCGACGCCCGCGTTATTGATCAGCACATCAATTTGACCCATTGCAGCTTCGGCCGCCGACACCCCGGAGAGGACGGACGCCTCCTGTGTGACGTCAATCTCCACGACGTGAACGCCCAATGCGCGCAGCTTTGCCGCGGCGTCTGCATTTCTGCCTTCGGGGTCGCGTATCGACCCGGCGACGTTATGCCCGGCTTTGACGAGGTCGGACACGATGAGAGTTCCGAAACCACTGCTGGCTGCCGTAATCAGAATGTTCATGAGTTTTCTCCGCTTCTGGCGCTTGAAAATTGGAGCGCGTGTTCATGAACACTGAGATACGTCTTGCAATAAATTCAGAACAGATGGATAAAATTGAACCCATGGTTCAAGATTTAAGAACGATAAGCCTTCCTGCACTCCAGAGCTTTCATACGGTGGCCCGGCTGGGCGGTATCAGCGCTGCCGCCGCAAGCCTTGGACAGGCCAAGTCTGGGATCAGCCGCCATGTGGCACAGCTTGAGGCTCATTTTGGCGTGCGATTGCTCGAGCGTGGCGCGCGGTCGGTCAGTCTGACGCCAATAGGGGAGCAGCTTGATGCGCGGATTGCGTCGATTTTGGCGGAAGTGAACCTGCTGGATGATCTGGCGCGGGAGGAAAGCGTTGGGATATCGGGGCATGTGGCAATCGCGGCAACGCCGGAATTTGGCGGTCTTTTGGCAAGAGAGCTCTTCCCGCAAATACGGGCGCGCTATCCCGAGCTGACGATGTCGATGCAGCCTGAATACAGTTTCGAGGACATGCAAGACGCAAGCACCGATGTGGCCTTTCGCCTGGGCCGATTGGCTGATGATCGGCTGGTGGTGCGCGAGCTCGGCGCGATGCGGCGTGTCCTGGTGGCAAGCCCGGCGCTTATGGAAGAACACGCGATCCATGCGTTGGAGGATCTCGAGGATGTGCCTTGCCTGACCTTTCGTGGCAAGCGACCTGGGGCATCCTGGCGGTTTGAGGGCAGTAACACTGATGCGGCAGTCGACGTGACGGGCCCGATTTCCGTTCTGAGCTTTTCTATTTTGATGGAAATGGCGAAGGCCGGGCATGGCGTAGCCTTTTTGCCCGAGTTTATGCTGGACGGGGCCATCGACCGAGGCGAGTTGGTGCGGGTTCTGCCCCAGCACTCCTCAAAACCTTACCCTGTTTACCTAACTTTTCGGCCGGGAGCGCGCAGAGTGGCGCGTCTCGATGCATTCGTCACGATGGCCGAAGAGATCGTTCCGGGGATGTTGCAGCAGGGTTAGATCAGGCGTCGCTGGACGCGTCCAGATAGCTGCGGGCCAGTTTCGCTGTGTTATCAGCGAAATCGGGGGCCAGAGCCTGTGGCTCAGGGGCCTCAATGTGGCTACCGATCCATGCCAGCAAGGCCATGCGGCGCAGCATCACGAACGTGTCGATCTCGGCCTCATCCTCAGCACTTAGGGATCGTATGTCGCGGTAACCGCGCAGCCAGGCGTCTTTCAGGGCAGGGATGCGGGGGTCGTCTTCGATGAAACTGATGGCGGCGGCAAAATCGTACAGAAACCACCCCCATCCGCAATCGTCAAAATCAATCAGGCGGGTGCCTTCAGGGGCCATGATGAGATTGGCCAACCGCATATCCGCGTGGATCAGGTTGAACCGATCTTGGGATTTGCCAAAGCTCTGCAGACGCGCGCGCACGACCTCTTCCAGTTGTTCCAGTACAGGCCGGATGTCAGATGTCACGCCCGGCGCATCGCGCCAATTGCCCCAAGTGGCGCTTGAACCGAAGACGGCGGTTTCATCCCACGTCATGCGTTCAAAGCCCATCGGTTTGGTCCAGCTGGACACGTGATCATGGCACTGGGCTGCAATCCTCCCCAAGGTCTCAAATCCGGGCACGAGATCACCGGTTTCATCCGGCGCAAGGCCATCGATAAAGTGAAACAGGACCATGTGGCGCGGGGCCGTGAGGCTCTCGCTTCTCGCGTCTTGGATCCGCTTGCCATCTTTGCCGAGGATCACCTGTGGCGTCGCCAGCGTCGTCGTGTCGTTGAGCGCGGTGAGCCAGTTAAGTTCACTCTGGATTGCTTGGCGAGAGTGATAGCCGTCCCGATGTACACGCAACACGGCTTTGAAATCGGGCGCTTCAACCAAATACGTCACGTTTTCCGACACGTTGATGAGGGTGACATCTGCGCTTTCGGGCACGTCCCACAGCGTCAATGACGCCTGAGCCAACCGGCTCAGTACCGGCAGCAATTGAGTAAGCGGTGTGTCTGCGTCGGCCATGGTCCCTCACGTTTTGCTCTGGCTTAGTGGAAGGGGCGCGCGTGGTCCATGCCTGTCTCAGAGTGTCGCAACAGGCGCTAATCGTCATCGCGGCCAGTGACCAAGACCATCAATGACCTATGTGGGCTTCAAACGGGAAGAAGCATGCACGTCGTCTGGTTCAAAAGAGATCTGCGCACCATCGATCACCGCGCCTTGGCCATTGCCGCCACGCGCGGCGATGTGCTGCCGCTTTATGTGGTCGAGCCTGACCTGTGGGCCCAATCTGACATGTCTGGCCGGCAGTGGGCGTTCATTGAGGAAACCTTGTCTCAATTGCGGGAAGATTTGGCCGCACTGGGCCAGCCGCTAGTCGTCCGGATTGGCGACCTCTGCGATTTGCTGTCTTCGCTTTTGGCAGACGGGTTGGTGACAGAGATCTGGTCTCATGAGGAAACCGGCAACACCTGGACCTTTGAGCGTGATCAACGCGTCGGCGCGTGGTGCCGCGCGCACGGTGTGCCCTGGACCGAGGTGCAAAACCACGGGGTGCAGCGGCGGCTCGCTTCGCGCAATGGATGGGCGAGCTCCTGGGATCAACTGATGCTGGAGCCGATGGTGGCCGCACCTGAGCTAAAACCGCTCGAGATTGATATGGGCCATATCCCGACGGCCAAAGAGCTTGGCCTAGCCCCTGATCTTTGCTCGGAACGCCAAGCGGGCGGGCGCCAAGCGGGCTTGGAGCATTTGGAGAGCTTTCTTTACGAGCGGGGAGAGACCTATCGCTCCGCTATGTC
>CAKZYL010000042.1 GCA_937884705.1 uncultured Roseovarius sp.
GATCGCTATGGGTTTGGGATGGCGAGCGTGCGGTTCATCTGCGGCACGCAAGAGGAGCACAAGGCTCTGGAGGCGCGGATTGCAGCATTTCTGGGAATGGGAGACGCGATCCTCTATGCCGCCGCCTTTGACGCCAATGCAGGGCTTTTTGAGACTTTGCTGGGCGAGGAAGATGCCATCATTTCAGATGCTCTCAATCACGCGAGCATCATTGACGGGGTTCGGCTTTGTAAGGCGAAACGGTGGCGCTATGCCAATTCCGACATGGCCGACCTGGAACGTTGTTTGCAAGAGGCGCAGGACGCAAGGCATCGATTGATTGCGACGGACGGTGTGTTCTCGATGGATGGGTACTTTGCCAGGCTCGACCAGATTTGCGATCTGGCTGATCGCTATGACGCGATGGTGATGGTCGACGACTGTCACTCAACCGGCTTTGTTGGCGCCACTGGGCGCGGCACGCACGAGTATTGCGGTGTGATGGGGCGCGTCGATGTTTTGACGGGCACGCTTGGCAAAGCCCTTGGTGGGGCTTCTGGCGGTTACACCGCAGCAAGCACCAAGGTCGTGGATTGGTTGCGGCAGCGATCACGCCCGTATCTCTTTTCCAACACGCTTGCGCCCGTGATCGCTGGGGCGTCTCTGACTGTGTTCGACGTGCTGGACGATGAAGGGGACGCGCTGCGTCAGCGCCTCTGGAAAAACGCGAGATACTTCCGAGACAGGATGGGCGCGCTAGGCTTTGAGCTCTTGCCCGGAGAGCACGCGATCATTCCGGTGATGCTGCGCGATCCGAAACTGGCGCAGGACATGGCGGCGCGGCTGCATGAGCGCGGTGTGTTCGTGACGGCGTTCAGCTTTCCGGTTGTGCCGAAAGGACAGGACCGGATCCGGACTCAGATGAGTGCAGCGCTGACGCGGGAGATGCTCGATCAAGCGATTGACGCATTTGAGACCGTTGGGCGCGCGTTACAGGTGATATCATGATTTCGCCGTCCGTGATCGATACCATTGGAAACACGCCGCTGGTTGAACTGTCGCGCGTGCGCGATGAGCTGATGCTTGACGGGCGGATCCTGGCAAAGCTCGACTACATGCTGCCGGGGTATTCCAAGAAAGACCGGGCGGCGCGGGCGATCATTGAGGGCGCGCGGGAAACGGGCGAGCTGGCCTTCGGGCAGACCGTCGTAGAACTCACTTCGGGAAACATGGGCACGGGGCTCGCCATTGTCTGCGGGGTGCTTGGGCATCCGTTCGTCGCGGTGATGAGCGAGGGCAATTCCGAAGAGCGCGCGCGCATGATGCGGGCGCTTGGGGCAGAGGTTGTGCTCGTGCCGCAGGCCCAGGGCAGCAAACCGGGCGAGGTTTCGGGGCAAGATTTAGCGCTGGTGGAAAAGGCCGCTCAACGCATCGCGAATGAGCGCGGGGCCTATCGCGCGGATCAGTTTGCACGGGCAGGCAATCCGCAGGCACATGAGATGGGTACCGGGCCGGAGATTTGGAAACAGTCCGGAGGCGAAGTCACGGCGTTTTGCGACTTCATCGGTTCCGGTGGCACGTTAGCTGGCACGGCGAAGTTTCTCGGGCCGAAGGGCGTGCGGTGTTACGCGGTTGATCCCGATCGGCCCAACCATCCGATCCAGGGCGGCGGCTATTCGATGCCGGATCTGACGCATTTGCGGGGCGTGGAGCTGGCGGGGTCCGTGACGGTCTCCGGGCGTGATGCAAAGGATGCGGCACGGTTGCTGGCCAAGCATGAAGGGATTTTCGCTGGGTTTTCTGCCGGAGCCAATCTGGCGGCGGCGATCCAGCTTCTCACCGGGTTGGAGCAAGGCGGCACAGTGGCCATCGTGATGTGCGACAGCGGGCTGAAGTATCTCAGCACAGATTTGTGGGAGTAGGCCCATGCAGAACCAAATGAAAGCACTTGTGAAAGCCAAGCCCGAACCGGGGTTATGGATGGAGTATGTGCCCGTGCCGGAACCAGGGCCTGCAGATGTGCTGATCAAGGTGAAGAAGTCCGCGATTTGCGGAACAGACGTGCACATTTGGAAGTGGGACGAATTCAGCGCCAAGACCGTGCCGGTGCCGATGGTGGTCGGACATGAATTTGTGGGCGAGATTGTCGATACCGGCGCAGCCGCGGTGAAGTATCGCGTTGGCCAGCGAGTGAGTGGCGAGGGGCATATCATCTGCGGTACGTGCCGGAACTGTCGCGCGGGGCGGGGGCATCTTTGCCGTGAAACCAAAGGCGTGGGCGTGAATCGACCCGGAAGCTTTGCCGAGTATCTATCGATCCCCGAAGCAAACGTGGTGCCGATCCCCGAGGATGTACCTGACGAGATCGCAGCCATCTTTGATCCATTTGGCAATGCCGTGCACACAGCGTTGAGTTTCGATCTCGTGGGCGAAGACGTGCTCGTCACGGGCGCGGGGCCCATTGGAATTATGGGCGCGCTCGTGGCGCAGAAGGTGGGCGCGCGCAAGGTTGTGATCACGGATATCAATCCCTATCGCCTCGATCTCGCGCGGCGGATGGGCGTGCAGCATGTTGTGGATGTCTCAGAGCAGACCTTACGCGATGTGATGGATGAGATCGGCATGACCGAGGGTTTCGATGTTGGGTTGGAAATGTCGGGTGCATCGGCTGCGATGCAGCAGATGATCGCGCGCATGAACAACGGGGGGAAAGTGGCGCTTTTGGGGATCGCGCCCACGGCCTTCCCGGTCGACTGGAACACCGTGATTTTCAAGATGCTTGAGATCAAGGGCATCTACGGGCGCGAGATGTTTGAGACCTGGTACAAGATGATCGCGCTTGTACAGGGTGGGCTCGATCTCTCGGGTCTCATCACACACCGCATTTCTATTGACAGTTTTGAGCAGGGGTTTGCCGCCATGATCTCCGGGAATTCCGGAAAAGTGGTTATGGATTGGGAGAACTGAGATGACGGATATTGGAGCAACATTTCGGGCGCTTCATCAACCGGGAAACCCGTTTGTTTTGATGAATGTGTGGGATTCGGGCAGCGCCAAAGTGGCCGCAGGATTGGGCGCAAAAGCGCTTGGCACAACGTCTGATGGGCAAGCCTTCACTCTGGGCAAGCTCGACATGGGAGAGATCACGCGGGATGAGGCCTTGGCGCATGCCGAAGTGATCGTCTCAGCGACCTCTCTGCCCGTCTCAGGAGATTTTGAGAACGGCTATGGAGATGACCCCGAATATGTCGCGGATACCATTCGGCTCGCGTCTGAAGCCGGTTTGGCAGGATGCTCGATTGAGGACACGAACATGGCTGATCACAGTGCCTACGACTTTGAACTCGCCGTGGAACGCGTGCGTGCTGCCGCGGCGGCGGCACGGTCATTGAACTCCGATTTCGTTTTTGTCGCGCGGGCGGATGGCGTGATGAACGGCGTCTACGACATGGATGAAGCGATCCGAAGGATCCGAGCGTTTGATGAGGCTGGCGCGGATTGCCTTTATGTGCCGATGCCGCCGTCGATGGAGGACCTGGCCCGCGTGTGCCAGACGACGACAAAGCCGGTGAACGCACTTGCCGCGGGGAAGTTTGCCAAAGCCAACCGGGATGCGTTCGCGGCTATTGGTGTGGGACGCATCTCATTGGGCAGTGCTCTGTCCAGTGTGACCCATGCGGCGCTTTTGAAAGCGGCCAAGGGCATCCTAAACGACGGAGATTTCTCAGAATTGCTGAAAGGCGCATCGAGTGAAGAGGTCGAAGCCCTCCTCACCCATGATAGAGGATAAAACATGCCAGAAATTCAAAAAGTAGAAGAGACCGGCGGGAAGACATTGCCGAGCCACGCAAAGGTTGTGGTCATTGGTGGCGGTGTGGTGGGGTGTTCGATCCTGTTTCACCTGGCCAAGTTCGGGTGGAAGGATGTCGTTCTACTGGAACGCGATGAGCTGACATCCGGATCCAGTTGGCACGCGGCGGGGCAGATCCATACGATCAGTTCGGACCCCAATATCTCGAGGCTGCAGAGCTATACGATCGACCTCTACAAAGAGATTGAAGAGACGTCGGGTCACTCGGTGGGATTGCACATCACGGGCGGGTTTTATCTGGCCTCGAACAAGACGTGGTATGACTATCTGAAGCGCGAGCGATCCAAGGCGCGCTACATGGGCCTGCATCAGGAGTTCATCAGCCCGAAGGAAGTGTCTGAACGGCATCCTCTGATTGATCCCAAGCACTACCTTGCGGCGCTGTGGGATGATCAGGATGGGGATCTGGACCCCTCTGGCGCGACGTATGCCTTTGCGAAATCGGCCAAGCATCACGGCGCGCAATACTTCACGCATACGCCCGTCATCGGGACGCGGCAGAAGGCTGACGGATCTTGGGATGTGACCACCTCTAAGGGCGTTATCAATGCTGAGATCATCGTGAACTGCGGTGGCCTCTGGGCGCGCGAGGTGGCGGGGATGTCTGGCCTGCACGCCCCAGTGCAGCCGATGGAACATCACTACCTGCTCACCGAAAAGATCGATGCGATCGCCGATCACCCGACACGCCTGCCGTGCGGCATTGACTATGAGGCCAACATCTATTTTCGGCAGGAGCGGCAGGGTATGCTGCTTGGCACTTATGAGCCGGTGGGTGTGCCGTGGAAAGTGGGCGGCACGCCGATGGATTTCGGGCATGAGTTATTGCAGCCCAATCTGGATCACATAGCGGACCGACTGGAGCTGGCGTTTGACCGGATCCCGGCGCTTACCAGTGCGGGCATCAAGGATGCGATAAACGGGCCATTCACCTTCGGTCCTGACGGCAACCCGATGATCGGGCCAGTTCCGGGGATGACGAACTACTGGTGCGCGATTGGCGTGATGGCAGGCTTCTGTCAGGGCGGCGGTGTGGGCCTGACCATGGCGGAATGGATGATCGACGGAGAGCCATCAATTGATGTCTGGGCCATGGACGTTGCGCGGTTTGGCAACTGGGCCACGCCGGATTGGGGCACGGTGAAGTCGACCGAGAACTATGAGCGTCGGTTTGTCATGACCTTCCCCAACGAGACGCTGCCCAAAGGCCGCCGCCAGCAGACGACCGCGCTTTATGACCGGCTGGTCGCGAAGGGGGCGATGATGGGGCAGTCCTTCGGTCTCGAAAACGCGATGTGGTTTGCCGACGGGCCAGAGGATGCCCATGAGGATCCGACCTTTGAGCGTAACCGGTCGTTTGATTACGTGGCGGCGGAATGCAAGGCGGTACGTGAAGGCGTGGGCGGCATCGAAGTGGCCAACTTTGCAAAGCATCTGATCAAAGGCCCCGCCGCGCGAGACTGGCTGGATCGCACCATGGCGGGCTTCATTCCGAAACCAGGGCGGATGACGCTGACACCAATGCTGACAGAGAAGGGGCGTCTTTACGGAGATCTGACTGTCGCGTGCCTGGATGAAGACCACTTCATGCTGTTTGGATCAGGCGCGATGCAGGATGCCCATTCCCGGTGGTTCGCCCGCACCCTGCCTGATGGTGTCGTGCATGAAAACCAGACCGAGGCTTGGCATGGCATTGCGATCTCCGGTCCGAAATCCCGCGCTCTTCTGGAACGGATCACCCGGGATGATGTAAGCGCCGATGGCATGAAGTTCCGCGATTGTCGCCAGAGCTTTGTGGGCGGCGTGCCTGTGATCCTCAACCGGATCAGCTTTTCGGGTGAGTTAGGCTATGAGATTTACTGCCGCCCGCAATACTTGATCCGGCTCTCTGAGGCGATTGAGGAGGCAGGTACGGACCTGGGGTATCGCTGGTATGGCGGCCGCGCGCTGATGTCGCTGCGGCTTGAGAAAGGCTGGGGCGCATGGGGGCTGGAGTTCCGGCCTGACTTCAACGCGGTCGAGGCAGGTATGGACGTCTTTGTAAATTGGAAGAAGGACTTCGTGGGCAAGGAGGCGACGCAGCAATTCCTGGCGGATGGTGTGACGCGCAAGCTGGTGACGATGACGGTGGAGACCGAGATTGATGTCACTTTGGATGAGGCCGTGCTGAGCGATAGTGAAGCAGTAGGGTACATCACTTCGGGTGGATATGCGCACCATGTGAAACGATCCATGGCGATGGCCTATGTCGCGGCGGATTACGCAGTGGCAGGCACAAAACTGGACGTGGAGATCCTGGGTCAGATATGTGCGGCGGAAGTGCTGGGCGGTCCGATCTACGACGCGAATGGCGCGAACATGCGGGCGTGAAGAGCGGCTTCGTCAGGCCCTAGGTGGGGCCTGCCGCAGGCGCGGCGGGCCGCGCCCTCGATTTCGCGTCCGACCCTCATCAGTCGATCCAGACAGTCACCCGATCCGCACGACCTTCTGCGTCGATGACAGTCAGAGTCGAATAGCCTTTCTCGACGCCGTCCATGACGGCCTCGCGACGATGGGTATTGGTGACAACGGGCACCCCGTTGGCCAACCACGTGAAAGGCGGGGTGCCGTCGCGGAGTTTCACGGGCAGCGCGCCGCTATCAACAGGCAGGCGACTGCCCTGACGGGGAAAGATCAGCTTGGGCGCTTCTGGCGGAGCCTCAAACACAGCATTGCGTCCAGCAAACCGACGCAAAGGCTGAGGCAGTTGGCCGGTTGACAGGATCAATGTCTCAGGCGGCGGCGGTGGTAACGTGTCAGGCCCTGACTTCAACCGACCAAATGCGTCAAACAGGATGGGTGCGGCGATGTCTCCCCCGAAGACACCAGGCACCGGCGTGCCGTCCGCACGGCCAATCCAGACGCCAGCCACGTGCCTGCCGTCAAACCCCACAGCCCACGCATCGCGGTGGCCGTAGGACGTGCCGGTCTTATAGGCCAATCGCCCACGCGGCGCGCCGGGCGGAGGGGCGAGCCCCGCAAGGATGTCCCCGACATGCCAGGCTGCGCTGCGCGAGATAACGTGATTTGCCAGGTCTGACCCCTGACCCTTCCGCCAATGCAAGTCGGCGGCTTGCCCACCCTGCCCAAACATAGCGTAAAGCTGAACGAGGTCCGTGAGGCTCATTCCCACCCCGCCAAGCGCAACTGCCAGACCGGGCTGACCACCCGGTAATGCGGTGCGCGCTCCGGTTTTGCGCAGCGCGGCCATCAGATGCGCTGGTCCGATCTCATCGGTCAGAAGCACAACCGGGATGTTCAGCGATTGCCGCAGCGCATCTTCCACCGTAACTTCGCCGCGAAACGCGCCGTCGAAATTCTGCGGCGCATATCCGTCAAAGCTGACAGGCCGGTCGCGGATCAGCGTTTGCGGATGCGCCAGCCCCCGGTCAAAGGCCAGCGCATAGACCAACGGTTTGAGCGTGGACCCCGGGGATCTGAGTGCACGCGTCATGTCCACAAATCCCTGCCGGGCATCAGCCTGTCCGTAGCTGGCTGAGCCGACCGAGGCATGGATTTCGCCAGTTTGATGATCCGCAACCACAATGGCAACGGACAAGCTATCCGGCAGACCGAACAATGCGCTTTGGGCAAGCTCTTCGAGACTTTTCTGTAACGCGCGCTCAATTGTCAGCCGATGCGTTGAGCGCGCTGGATCCTCAGCCAAGGCACGATCGGCAAGATGAGGTGCAAGCGCCGCGAACGGACGCCTTGCACTTGGCACGGGTTCACTCACCGCCGCGCGCATCTCGTCTTGCGAAAGTGTTCCGCTTTGAACCATTCGCTCCAGTACGCGATCTCGCGCAACGCGCACGGCGGTCTGATCTCTATCCGGGCGCCTTGCCTCTGGCGCTTGCGGCAAAGCCACCAGAAGGGCCGCTTGCGCAGGCGTCAGACGCCGGGGTTCTTTGCCAAACCACGTCAAACTCGCAGCCCGGACACCTTCCACATTGCCACCGAACGGCGCTCTGACGAGATACTGGGAAAGGATCTCTTGTTTGGAAAGCCGCTGCTCCAAGGCAAGCGCTACGCGGATCTGACGCAGCTTTCCACGCATCCGGCCCGTGCCACTGTCCTCAAGCAGCCGCGCCACCTGCATCGTCAGTGTTGAGCCTCCAGAGACCACTTCGCCACGCCACGCCGCTTGGCCCAGGGCGCGCAGCATAGCCAGAAAGTCCACCCCGGTGTGACGGTAAAATCGCTTGTCCTCATATGCGATCAGCATCTCAAGATAACCAGGATCTACGCCGTCCATGGACGTTCTGAGACGCCAGCGTCCATCCTCAACCGTGTAGAGGCGCAAAAGCCGGTCATTCCGGTCCAGAACCTCCACAGACGTTTCCGCCAAAAGCACGGGAAGCTTTGTCTCGGACACCCAATAATCGAGGTAATCTCGTGCCGTCGCCAGGCAGAGCAGCACAACTGCAGCGCAGACCAGCCACCGATCAGTCCGCATGCGTTACCTCACCCGCCCAATGATCAGGATAGAGAAGGACAAAACCGCTGCGATCCACGGTCAGATCCGCGGCAAAACCGGTCTGGTCCGCATGGTAGCTGACAGTGCCATCCATGTCTGATCGCGCGTAGGTCTGATCCAGCGGAACCAGCTTTGCGCAGGGGTACTGAAACCACGCGGCGGCCACAGGCATCGGATCCGATGTCAATCGGCGCAGAGGCATAAGGTTCGTGGCAGGTGTAAAGGACAAATCAATGTCTCTGGCCCCGCTGACCGCCGTTTGCTCTCTATCGCCAAACCACCAAGTGCCGTCGTCTTGTAGGATTTTCGCACGCACATTGTGCTGGCCGTGTCGGCCAGCCAGATCAACGCTTTGCGTGCACCAAGCCTGATCGCACCGCACAATGTAATTCAGCTCCGCCTGCCCAAGCTGATCTCGGAACTCTGCGTGACCTACGAGCATCCAGCCATCGTCGGTCTGGCTTAACCTACAAGTATCGTGCCCCTCACGATCGAGGGCACGCCATCGCACGGTGGCCACGAGTTTTGCGTTCATGTTTGGTTTACTCCGTTACGCGCATGCGACCGGTCGCCGTGATCGCGCGATACTGAGGGCGATACATGTCTTCGACCGACGCCGCAGGATGGTGATAAGAGCCCGGTGAGACAGCGCGGACGATGTAGGCAAGATCAAAACTTGCATCATTGCGCCAATCCACCGCCGCCAGGAAGCGGTCAGAACGAAACTCCGTGTGCTGCGGATAGGCGGTATCAAGCCAGTCGAGCGCGCGGATATCGCCGGATTGCAGCAGGTTCGGATTGTCGATCTCAAGGCCCGCCGGAAGTGGATCGTTGATCATCAGCCGCGCCTCACCCCCATCGAAAGGATTGACGGTGAGCACAACGACCAGCCGCGTGCCCGTCTCCACCGCATCAAGTGAGACCGGATTACCATCCATATCGTGATAGCTGCGTGTGATGGCATAGCCATAGCCGCTCGCGCCGGGCGCCACGCGCGGCACGCCAAGGGTCGTGAGCGTGATTTCGACCGGGCTATCGCCTGTGTTCAAGATCTGCTGCGGTGTCATGGCCTCCGCTTCCAGCATCCGCACCATCGGGCCGTCGAGTGGTGCGCCGTTCAGCGACAGCCCATCGAGAGACGGATCACTGACCAAAGCATTGGCGGCCAGGAGCGTCCAGACTTGTTCCTGAGTGGAAAGATGCGGGCCCGGGGCGCTGATCTGGTTGACCAGCGCCTCTGCATCAATCGCATTGCTGCCCGCCTCAACCGCGAGCGTCAAAACCGCCGCACGATCGCGCAGATGCGTGCCGTAGTCAGCCCGCCAAACGTTGCGCTCGTCACTCGTGCTGCCGTTGATCCGCGCCATGGCAAGCGCAAACATGCGGTCCGCCCGCGTTTGATCGCCGTAGCTGGCCAAGGCAGAACCAAGCTGCGCAAGGGCCATGGGCGTTGCGAAATCATTGGCTTTTACATCTGCAAAGTATCGCAGATCGCCCATACGGGCTGCGCCCTCGCGGGCGAGAACCATCAACGCATAGGCGATATCCTCCCCCCCGTTCTCAAAATCAGGCGCGTAGTTCAGCCGGTTGCGCAGGTTGTCCATCGCCATGGTGAAGGCCTGACGCGGCACCATGTGCCCCTTAGACTTCGCGCGAGAGAGGAAGTCGCTGACATAGGCATCGAGCCAAAAATCCCCACTGCTGGCCTGCCATAGTCCAAAGGCGCCGTTGCTGGCCTGCCGGGACAGGACTTGTCCTACCGCCTCGTCCACGCGCTTTTGGATCTGATCATCCGCGGAGAGACCCAGCGCATCCGCGACATCACCAAAGTAGAGCAGTGGCAGCGCGCGAGAGGTGACCTGTTCCGTGCAGCCGTAAGGGTAGCGATCAAGGGCCGTCAACAGACCCGGGGCGTTCAGTTTGGCCAAAGCGCCAGCCGAAATGATCGCGCTGCCACTGCCTGGGCGCAGATCGGCAAATACATTGTCATCCAGAGTGAAGGTATCCCCCGCTCCAAGGGAGAACCGGCGCGTGACGGCGACCTC
>CAKZYL010000043.1 GCA_937884705.1 uncultured Roseovarius sp.
TCAAACCTGGGTGCGGCGGTGCAGCGTTACAAAAGTGCTGTTGGATGTCAGCAAAGCGGACCAAAGCTTCATTTTGGGAAATGGCAGCTATCCCGTCCATAGCGGACGCTCAACAGAGGCTTGCATGCAACGCGGCAGCTTCCTTAAAGCAGACATCAGCTCTCTATCACTCAACGTGTGGCGCGCATTAGATCGATGAGTGCGTGTCGCAAACGTTCCTTTGCCTCCTCGCCGAGGCTCTCTGCGATCTGCCCCTCAATTAGACGTATCTGCGCTGCTGCTATGCTCCGCCAGCGTTGGCCCTTTTCGGTAATTGTTACAATCTTATCTCGCTTGCTGTCTGGGTCGGGCTGAACAGAGATCATCTCGTGCTCTACTAGCCGATCGACGGCCTGTTGCGCGGCCTGGCGGGAAAAGCCCATCTCCCGGTGGATCATAGACAATTTCACTGCGCGGCCCCGAAGTTGGCCAAACACCCGCATGTCGGCGGGTCGAACAGTAGCAAACTCGGTCTCCGACCGAGCGTCATCCATCCGAGCGTTCCAATGCGCGAGTAGCGTCATCATCATGCCCTTGATGTTTTGGCCGAGGAAATCGTCGTCCCTTTTATCAATCACGGTTGACAAAGAATCCTTACTGCTCACTTATCAACTATAGTTGACAAAGACGGGAGGGTCCAATGGACCGGCGGACATTCCTTACGACGACCGGAGCCGGAGTGTTAGGGGCCAGTAGCGGAATGCTGTGGGCTCAAAGCTCCGCACAGCCGCTACGGTTGCTACCCATGACCGATCTGATCGGAGGGATTAACAGCCGCATCGCCCTATCGTTGGCCCCTGGCACCCATGACTTTGGAACCGGGGCTGCAAGTGAAACCTTTGGGATCAATCACAGCTATCTGGGCCCGGTGATCCGGGCGAAGCAGGGTCAAACGCTTCCCTTCGATGTGACAAACAATATCGGCGATGTATCGACCATACATTGGCATGGTCTGCATATACCAGGTGATGTGGATGGCGGTCCGCATCAAGAAATCGAGCGCGGGGCCGTTTGGTCGCCAGACGTGCCGATTATTCAACACGCTTCGATGAACTGGTTTCACTCACACACGCACGGAAAAACAGCGCAGCAAACTTACACCGGGTTGGCTGGCGTTTTGTTGATTGAGGACGATGCCAGCCTTGATGCTGATCTCCCCAAGACCTACGGCGTTGATGATTTCGTACTGGTGCTTCAGGACAAGACCTTCGATGCCGCCGGACGAATGACTTACGAGTTGACCGGGGAGGTGTTCGAGGACGGGTACCAGGGCGATACAATGGTCATCAACGGGGCTATTGCGCCTGCGTCGCAGGTCGTTCCGACCGGGTTGGTGCGGCTCCGCATTCTAAACGCCTGCAATGCGCGGTTCCTCGAACTCTCGATGGAAATCGGGCCGGTTACGGTGATTGCGTCTGATGGTGGCTTCTTGACTTCGCCGGTGGAGGCGGAGAGCATCCTGATGTCCCCGGGCGAACGCTACGAATTGCTCGTGGATATGAGCAGCGCCCCATCCAATGCGCTTAAGGTCAATCTCAACGGCGATGGAGGCGGCGTCTTCGCCAACATGTTAGGGGGTAATCAGATAACGACGGCTTTGACTCTGACACGAACCGACGAGATGGGCTTCACCGGATCAATGCCCACTCAACTCTCCAATCTTGAGCCGCCAAGGCCGTCAGATGCCACCGTAACCCGATCATTCGAATTAGAGATGGATGTTGGGGCGGACCTGGCAGCGCTTGCCCTTGCCTGGGAGAACTTTTGTGGCGATGCGGGCGCAATGGCGATCAATGGCATGCCGATGAACATGGAGCGGATCGACGAAGTGGTTCGTAAAGGCGATACCGAGACTTGGCGGATATCAGTGGATGATCAGTTGCACCCGTTCCATATCCACGGATGTTCATTCCGTATTCTCACCCAAAACGGCGGCCCGCCCCCCGCATACGCCCAAGGTTGGAAGGATATGGTCCATGTTGAAGAGGGATGGTCAGAGGTGCTGGTGCAGTTCAACTACGACGCGCCCGCTGATACGCCCTACATGTACCACTGCCATATTCTGGAGCATGAGGATTGTGGAATGATGGGGCAGTTCACGGTCAGCTAGGTCGCCGCATAAATAACGGGCCCAAAGGCGACATTGGCCAAAGGCTGGGGGCTAGAAACACCCTGCCCCAGTAGCGGACATTCGCGCAAGATGCAGCATCCGGTAGGTTGGGCTCATTCCGGCCATTCGCCGCAGTCTTCGTGGAGCGTCTGCTTTTGCTGCGAAACTGCCACTAAAATCGTCTCAACCAAGTCGCATCACCTAGTCTTTTGCAACCCAACTCAAATCCTTGGCTGGAACAACGTCGCTCCCCATGTATTTGATGAACGCCTCTTCTATATCCTTCTTGTGCCGATCACGAAAATCACAGTTTGAATTTGGGCCGCAATCGTCCGCTAGCATAACCCATTCAGAAAATTCACGAGCTGACACATACCCATTTTCTGGAATCAATTGTGTTACATGCATTGATTTTCCATCAATGATGCTGCCGCAGTAGCCATGGCCGACACACACGAAGTGCATGAGTTTATCAAATCGATTTTTGGGCATTTTGTATTCGATACGCTTTAGCTGTCGCGCGGTGCAAAACAAGCACGGTTGACGTAGAGTACTTGATAGGTATCACAGCGAAAGGCCGAATGTACAATGCCAACCTGTAGCATGTTGTTAATTTGGGCGTAGACCGGACATTACCCATACCGTTAGCCCCGCGTTAACCAAGCTGCGTTTACCTTCACGGCATGATGACGCTTCCCGAACTTAGACGGTAAACCACAACGCAAACTCAAGAAGGCTCGCCTTCCGCAAACTCAGGCGCCTTGCGCTTCACGGCATCATCAAACTTGTCGAGCAGGATTTTCCCGATGCGAGCCCGTGTGGGATCACGGTCGCTTGCCGCCGCCTGGAACAAGGAACGGACGGGCTCAACTTCGCGGCCCCGCAAGGCGTGCTGCGCGAGATCCTGCAGCTCTTGCACGACCCTACGCACATCAGCGTCACGGGTGGTAAGCTGACCGTTAGAGCGCATTACGCCACTTTGCTCGAGCGCGCTTGCTACATCATCGGCAAGGCCTTTGGCGGCGTCTCGTGTCAGGATTTGTCCACGTGCTTTACCCCTGCCATAGAGCGCTGCGGCCTGGCTTTTGAGATCATCGACAGAGGGCGCTTTTTTAGCCATCTGCTTTCCGGCCTTTGTGAAGGCGCGATGATCCGCATAACGCTGTAGACCTCGTGTCACTGGTGTTGCAGCCATCCCCAGTCCTGCAGAGAGAGCGCCCGCATTCTTTACGTCATTCAGTCGGTTGTGAAACCCGCCTTCGCCCTCCATAAAACCATAGCTCGCGCCCTGTGCGCCTGCCAGAGCACCCACACGCAGCATCGATAGGCCGAGATTAATCCCTCGTGTTGCTGCGTTCGCGAGACCTTTTACGGGAATAGCCAGAGGTGCCAACTCAGCGCCAAGAGCAAGCTCGGGATTGTCGCGCTCTAAAACCTCTTCCTGCTGGC
>CAKZYL010000044.1 GCA_937884705.1 uncultured Roseovarius sp.
GGTTTGCCATCGCTCTTGGCAAGGTGATCTGTGCACCGCTCCAGCGCGCCATAAACGCCATGATCATACGCACCATAAACGGTCGTGCGGGTCATCACGCGTACATTGTCCATCGAGGACAGTTCCGCCACCGCATTGGCCGCCCACATGCTGCCGGCGATGCCGTCAACATCCAGCGTTTCCGCGTTGAGCCGCCCGCCAGGCAGGAAATCCTCATCAGCCAGGATCACCCGCGCGCCAGACCGCGCCGCCGCGAGGGCCGCCATGAGGCCAGATGGCCCCGCGCCGATCACCAATAGATCGCAGTGCAGGAAGCCCTTGTCGTAGCTGTCGGGGTCTTCCTTCATCGACAGGCTGCCGAGGCCCGCCGCCTTGCGAATGAGTGGCTCATAGAGCTTTTCCCAGAACGCTTTGGGCCACATGAAGGTCTTGTAGTAGAAACCCGCCGCTAGGAAAGGAGAAGCGAAATCCGTGACCGCCATAAGATCGAAATCGAGCGATCCGCGATGGTTTTGGCTTTTCGCCTCAAGCCCATCGAAAAGCTCGGTGACCGTGGCGCGCGTGTTGGGTTCCTGAGCCGCACCAGAGCGGAGCTCGACAAGCGCGTTGGGTTCTTCCGATCCGGCGGTCAGAATGCCGCGCGGGCGGTGATACTTGAATGACCGACCGACCAAAAGCTGGCCGTTCGCCAAAAGCGCCGAGGCCAGCGTGTCACCTGCAAAACCGGCCATCGTTTTGCCATTGAAGGTGAAGCTCAGCTTTTGGTTTGGGTTTACAAGGCCCGTGCCGACCCGGTTCTTTTGTCCAGCAAAGGAGGTCTGTTTTGTGTCTGCGGCGTCACCAGACACAAATGCCATTGCGCCGCTGTTGATCTGATCCACTTGTGTCATGTGTCACGCCCCCGTGCCCGCCCACGTTCTCTGGCCACGTCGCGGGCCAGTTCCACTTTGGTGATCTCATGGCTCACCGTATTGCGCGTGACCACCAGCCAAGAGCGATCGCCTTGCTCGTGATACCAAAGCTCTTGATGCTGGCCTGCAGGGTTGTCGCGCAGATAGCCATATTCATAGAAGCGCTCGGCGGCGTCTTCGGCTTGCCAATCCGGGCGATCAAGCAGGCTCGCATCACCCAAGTAGACGAATTCGGCCGCATCGCGCGGTCCAAGGAGGGGGTGTTCAATAATCATCTCGCATCCTCCTCAGTGCAGGTTGGGCTGATTGCCCGAACCTTTTTCGTCGATCATATGACCGCGCTTGAACCGGTCGAGCCGCAGCTCTGTGGCCACCTCATGTGGTTCATCTGTGGCGAGAAGATGCGCATAGCAATAGCCGCTTGCAGGCGTTGCCTTGAACCCGCCGTAGCACCAGCCGCCATTGAAATAGAGGCCGTCAATATGGGTCTTGTCGATGAAGGGGGAGCCATCCATCGACATGTCCATGATCCCGCCCCAAGACCGCAGCAACCGCGCGCGACCGATCATCGGCATAATCGCCATGCCGCCTTCGCACACATCCTCGACCACCGGCAGATTGCCGCGCTGGGCGTAGCTGTTGTAGCCGTCGATATCTCCGCCGAAAACGAGACCGCCTTTGTCAGACTGGCTAATGTAGAAATGGCCGGCTCCAAAGGTAATAACGCCCGGGATGACCGGCTTGAGGCCTTCGCTAACAAAGGCCTGCAGCACATGGCTTTCAATAGGCAGGCGCATCCCTGCCATCGCCATCACGCGGCTGGAGGAACCCGCCACGCAGACAGCCACTTTCTTGGCCTTGATTGCGCCGCGCGTGGTTTGCACGCCTTTGCAAACACCGTTTTCGATTTCAAAACCAGTGACCTCACAATTCTGAATGAGATCAACGCCTTGCATGTCCGCGCCGCGCGCATAGCCCCAGGCAACCGCGTCGTGCCGCGCTGTGCCACCGCGCCGCTGAAAGAGCCCGCCCTTGATCGGAAAGCGCGCATTATCGAAATCGAGGAAGGGCAGTTCTTTGCGCAGCTGCGCGGCATCCGCCAGCTCCGCATCCGCACCCGCCAGAAACATCGAATTGGCGCGGCGAACGAAAGCGTCGCGCTGACCGTCGGTGTGGAACAGGTTCAGGATCGACCGCTGCGAGACCATCGAGTTGTAGTTTGTATCCTGCTCCAACCCCTCCCAGAGCTTCATCGACAGTTCGTAAAACGGCTCGTTTCCGGGAAGCATGTAGTTGGATCGGATGATCGTCGTGTTGCGCCCGATATTGCCACCGCCGAGCCAGCCTTTTTCAACTACGGCCACGTTGCGCACGCCAAATTTGTTGGAGAGGTAATAGGCGGTCGACAGGCCGTGCCCGCCACCGCCCACGACCACAACGTCATAGCCTTCTTGCGGATCAGGATCGCGCCACGCGGGTGTCCAACCCTTGTTGCCTGTCAGGCCTTCTTTCAAGATGCGAAACGCTGAATATTTCATCGGCAATGTCCTCAACTAACTGCGTCAGAAGATCGCGGATTCGCAAGCGATAGACTTTCCTAAAACAGTCACGTAGATGCCGTTTATGGACAAAATGGATCAAAACATCGGAAAGAAGCGGCGGATCGGTATTCTCGTCCTCGACGGCTTTGCCGCCATGTCCTTTGCCGCCCTGACAGAGCCGATGCGCGCCGCAAATCTGCTGGCGAGGCAGCAAATTTATGACACGGTGATCTTCTCTGCCAAAGGCCATCCGGCGCAAAGCTCAGGCGCCACGATTGTCATGCCGAGTACCCGGATCGGTCAGGACGACCGGTTGGATTACTTATTTGTCGTCGCGGGGGGAGATCCCATGCGATTTTCCGATCCCGGCGTCACCGCGTGGCTGACCCGCATGTCGCGCGCGGGCATACCACTGGGCGGTGTCTCTGGAGGGCCTGTGATCCTGGCCCGGGCGGGTCTGATGGAGAAGCGACGCATGACCGTTCACTGGGAACACGCTACCGCCCTTGCAGAGGTGTCGCCCCATCTTGTGATTGAGCGATCCCTCTACGTGATTGACCGCGATCGGGTCACCTGCGCGGGCGGGTCCGCGCCGATGGATCTGATGCATGATTTGATCACACAGCACCATGGAACGGAGTTTGCCCGTCGGGTCAGTGACTGGTTCATGCACACCGACATTCGACCTTCTGGTGGGCCGCAAAGAGCGGGGCTTCTAGAGCGCGTGGGCAGTCAGAATCCAATTATTCTGGATGCCGTAAAGACGATGGAGGCGCATGTGGCCGAACCTTTGCCGCTGGAAAGCCTGGCCAAAACAGCGGGCATATCACCGCGGCAACTCAACAGACTGTTTGCCGAAAAACTGGGCCGACCAACGATGCGCTACTATCGTGAAGTGCGTCTTGAAAAGGCGCAGAGTCTTTTGCGCAATTCACCCCTTAGCTTGACGGAAATTGCTCTTGCCACCGGGTTTGCCAATTCTTCGCATTTTTCCCGCGCCTATGCGGCCCAATTTGGCCAACCGCCCTCTGCCCACCGATAGGTTTGGGCGGATACTTAGGGGCATGGGCGCGCGGCGAAGACAGTAGTCACCCGACAAGCGGCCTCTATCTTTCAATTGGTCCGGCCTTCAGAATAGGATCGGAAAAGAACAGAAAGGCCATCCATGCATATTCTGGTTTTACAACACGCGCGGCTCGAGCACCCCGGTGTTTTTTGTGATTTCCTGACCCGTGACGGGCACAGCTGGGACGCGGTTGAGCTTGATGAAGGCGAGAGCCTGCCAAGCCTCGATGGCTATGATGCGCTGTGGGTCATGGGCGGGCCGATGGATGTCTGGCAAGAAGATCAACACCCTTGGCT
>CAKZYL010000045.1 GCA_937884705.1 uncultured Roseovarius sp.
CTTCGACCAGTTCTTCGATGGCCGTCACCTTGTCCTCGGGCAGAAGCTCTGCGCGTATTGTGTCGATGCCGACCTCTGCTGCAACTGCGCGTGCGGTGCGTTCGTTGTCACCTGTCAGCATGACGATGGTGTTCACGCCCTGCGCATGAATACGAGCCACCATTCCCTTGGCGTCTGGGCGGATGCGGTCACGAAGTTCCAGAATACCCGTCACCCCGGATTCATCACCTACAGCTACCAGCGTGCTACCGGCCCCTTCGATCCGATCCCTGAGGTCTGCCGGAATGGCCATACCAAATCCTTTTTCCTCCGCAAACCGGTCTGAACCGAGCCAGACCGCGCTCTGCCCTACCCTGCCCTCAAGCCCACGCCCCGGTACGGTCCGCGTGTCCTCTGCCGCGGATACGTCAAGACCGTCGGCCTCTGCTCGTGCAAGGATAGCCTGCGCTAGAGGGTGAGAGGATCGCGCTTCTAACGCCGCCGCGAGGCTCATCAAATCCTGCGTCGATGCATTCCCGAGCGGATGCACTGCAGCCACTTCCGGTTCACCCATGGTGATCGTACCGGTCTTATCCAACGCCAGGGCTGAGGTGCGCCCCGGTGCTTCAACATAGGCGCCGCCCTTGATGAGCACCCCGGCACGGGCCGAGGCCGTAAGCGCCGCAACGATGGACACGGGCGTGGAGATGACCAGCGCACACGGGCAGGCGATCACCAGAAGGACAAGGGCATTGTAAAACCAGTAATCCCAGGCCCCACCAAAGACGAGCGGTGGCAGCACCGCAATGGCGATGGCCAGAGCCATGACGATGGGCGTGTAGATGCGCGCGAACTTAGCCACCCACTGTTCCACGGGCGCGCGGCGGGCGTGGGCGTCACCCACCATCCGGACGATTTTGGCGAGAACCGTGTCCGAGGCCGCCTTGGTGGCGCGCACCGTCAGTGTGCCTTCTCCGTTGATCGTGCCCGCATAGACTTCGTCGCCCACTTCCTTTGGCACCAGCGCGCTTTCTCCGGTGATCGGGGCCTGGTCGACCGCCCCCGCCCCATCGACAACTTCGCCATCCAAGGGGATGCGGTCTCCACCACGCACGACGAAGTGCACATTGATGGCAACGGACGACGCCGGGACATCCGCTTCCGACCCATCTTCGTAGACAACTCTGGCTGTCGGCGGTGCCAGGTCGAGTAAAGCCGAGACAGCGTTCCGCGCGCGCCCGACACTCCAGCTTTCAAGGTAAAGAGAAAGGGAGAAGAAGAATGCGACCGTTGCCGCCTCAAAGAACTCGCTCAAACCAATGGCCCCGGCCACAGCGACCACCATCAGGAGGTTCATGTCGGGCGATATGCGCCGCGCAGATGACCACGCCTTAGGGGCCACAAGCCAAACGCCAGCCAGGATCGCGACAGCAAAAAGACCCGCTTCGACCAAAGGCATCGCTGCCTCACCATGTCCTGAAAAGAGCCCAATCGCACCACTCATCCCCGTTTCTGCGATGTGGTACAGAAACCCCGCCGCCCAGAAGCCACCGCTCAGCATGGTGAACAGGCGCTGACGGGCCAGATGCGCCGCCTGATCCTCAGAGGCAATCTTGGCATCCCAGGGTTTCGCACTCATACCCGTGGTCGCAACCAGTTGCGTGATCTCATTGTCCGGCACTGCCTCGGCGCTATCGAGTATGATCATGCGCCCGTTGATGACATCAAACGCCAGGTGTTCCGCCCCGCCGATTTTCGGTCCGACGACCTTGTTTAGAATCGCCACCTCTTCTGCGCAATCGAGACCGCTGACCTGAAAACTCCTGCCCGCCCCATTTTGTGGCACGGCTCCAAACTCTTCGCTGGAAAGGCTCCCGCCACAGCAGGCATGTTCGCTTGCACATGTTTCCGATTTGGCTCCATCAGCTGAGTGTACTTCAGGTGCCACAGTTTCAGAATCGGCAGTCATTAACTGTCTCCAGAATCATTGTTTGACTGGACCGTAACTCCTACAGTCGCTAGAGGTTCAAGACATATTTTGGTTCGTGTAAACTTCTCAGTGTCAAGGGCAGGCTCGTTTACCAAGAACCAATCGACGAGAATGCGATCGGCGCAGAAAGGTGACAAGAAACTTATGGAAATTCAGCAATATGTCAGACGACTTGGATCAGCGCTAATCGGGGCTCTACTGCTTGGCGCATGTGACACAACGGGTCAGAACGCAACCCAAAACATCGGCAATCTGCCAGAGGCTGTTGTGGAGTTGGCTGGCCCAGGTCAAAACCTTGCGACAGCCCGGTTCCGCGAAGAAGACGGATGCTACTGGTACGAACACAACGGACCTGTTGAAAAGACCTTGCTCCCGCTCAGAACAGCTGGCGGCAATCCCATTTGCGCCGCGCGGGAGGGCTGACCGCTGTCCAGCGAAATTCAGCTCTCGTCCCAAGCCGGGAGACAGTAAAGC
>CAKZYL010000046.1 GCA_937884705.1 uncultured Roseovarius sp.
TCATAGGCGCTCTTGCGTGTCTGGACGCGGTCATCGTCAGGCAGATAGCTCTGGTTCACGTCAGGATGCGAGAGCTGCAGCGTGGCAAGCCGCACGCCGTGATCCGGCAGGATCTGGCATGGATGTTTTTCGCCACGCCACTCCATCAAGGCAGGGGCGATGCCGTCGAGTGGCAACATCCCGTCATCCGGCACAACCATCGTCCACCGCATGCCCTCGCGACTGGTGGCGACGGGAGAGCCCGGTCCTGCGGCCCCCATCGACATGAGGTTCGAAAGATCTTTCGCGCGCACCACCCAATTGGTCAACCGCGCCGGCCCCTCAAACCGGTCGAGGTCAAACCATCGGGACCGGCGTGGCGTTTTTGCATTCGGATCAATCGCGATCACTTCGAGATAGCTTTCAGGACCCAAAGACAAAAGCCGGCTATGGGTGCCAAAGCTGGAATGCTTGCCGCCCTCCTCAAGTGGTGCGCCCAGTTTTTCTGAGATGGCGTTCGCGCCCGTCTCAAGGTCCGTCGTTGAAATGATCAGGTGATCGAGTTCCAGCACTGTGTCGCCTCCTGCGTGCCTGAGAGCTGCCTGGCTGCGGATGGCATGCTTGGGCCGTTCATTCTTCACAGCTCAGATAACCCCAAAAGGAGTGCTTTGCCGACCAAAAAATTGGAGGCGCCTCAGATGGCGGGCAAACGGTACATCCCATGTGGCGAAAACGCCAAGGAGCTGCCGTCGGCGATCTCGTCGGCGAAACGCGCTGCAATGATGCGCAGGGCGGTCTGGCGCCCCTTCACCACAAGCGCGCGGCGCGATGGCAGCGCGGGCACCTGCGCGGGGGCCAGCAGGGTTTGCGACCAGATCAGGGGATGCAGCTCTTGCAGGTGGTCTGCCACGAGCCAATCAAGGCATTCGTGCAATTGAAGCCGCGTTTGCGCGTTGGCCTCCACGCCGTGATCGGCCTTTTTCGGCGCCATGGCGATGGCACAAAAGGCGGCAAACTGATTGATGATGTGCTGGTCATTGAGACGTTGGATGATGTTTTCCATGCCTTCGACAAAGAAGTCGGGATCGAGCAAGGTGATCGCTGAGGGCTCAGCCATCAACGCGTCAAAATACACCCAAGTGTAGCCACCCGCCTGCCAAATTGCATCGGTCTGAGATGCGGTTTTACGTGCTGCCACTTCGAGGGCATTTGGATGATATCGCAAGATCCGTGACATGTAGCGTCCAAGCGCCCGCATGTGGGAATGACCATCAGGATCAAGGCCGATAAGACCGGCGTAGTCTTCACCGACCAAGAGCCCACGCTTTTCACTGGTCGCATGAAGGGCGCATTGCGCGGCCAGGATAGACGGCGCGTTAAGCTGTTTGCCGTCGAAGGCGCTCAGGATTTGTTCGGCCCGCGTGAGGTGACGATGCCCATGGGTCAGAGCCTCATCGGGGGCCTCGTCAAATCGGATGCAATGCCATGCCCACGCAATATCGAGATGCGCCAAAGCCACAACGAGGGCGTAGGCGTAATCGTCTTCTTCTTCCAATAGCACGTCTTCCAGCGCATTGATGCCGCTTTGATCCGGCACGTTGCCGTCATGCAAAGCATCCTCGGCCGCCGAGACCACATCGCTGCGCGCGCCAAATGCCAAAAGCAGCGAGGCTGTCTCGCCCCCGGGGGTGGCAAGACGCGTTTCATCGGCGTATTTGATCCGCGCGGCCAGGTCATCCCAACGGTCCTGCCTAGCCAGCTTTTGGCCGCGGTCCTGATGCGTGGCGCGGGCCATTTCTTCGTCGGAGACCGGCAGCGTGGGCAGGATCACCCGTTTGGTCAGCGCATCGATTTCGCGATCCGACATCACCCGGGTGCTTCCCTTTGGACGAGGCGGTTTGGAGATGATCCGACGCAGCTTGGAGATTTGATTGGTGTCATGACCTTGCGAGGTCGGCCGCGCTTCGTGCGTACCTCGCGACGAAGGTTTTGACTGATTACGAGAATTGAACATACTGCGTCCGATCTTAGGTCTGAAGGACCGTCTTGTCGGATCAATCCGCCAAAATTTTGGCGACGGGGGGGAGAAGCCGGGGAAATCATGCGACGGCTTAGGGTGTGGTATAGAGTGCATTTTTGCGAAATTTTCGTGAAATTTATGACTATTTGTCTGATTTTGTTCTGTTTTTCGCTTGCTGTTTCTGCGCAGGAGGGGGAGGCGATTGGTGTGAAGCCGCCTGTCAGAGAAGGTCACATTCCCAATACGCGTTGGTCACATCTGAAAGGCACCGACCTTTGGACGCGCAGCGCCGTCTCAGCTCTGAAAGCGCATGGAGCCCCCTTGGTGAGCACGGTGCCGCGCGACATCGCCGAGTGGTGCCCGGCATATTCCACCGCGTCAGACAAAAGGCGCCGGGCGTTCTGGGTGGGTTTTTTGTCAACGCTGGCCAAGCACGAAAGCACCTATCGGCCTCAGGTCGTGGGGGGTGGCGGCCGCTGGTACGGGCTTTTGCAGATCCTACCCGCGACGGCGCGTGGCTACGGATGCCGTGCCCGCAGTGGAGCCGCGCTGCAGCACGGGCCGTCCAATCTTAGTTGTGGCATCCGGATCATGGCCAAGACCGTCCGCAGGGACGGCGTTGTTTCGCGCCGCGGAAAAGGCGTTGCTGCGGATTGGGGGCCTCTGGTGAATAGCCGCAAACGCTCGGACATGCAGGCCTGGACACGGGCCCAACCCTATTGCACGGCGCTGTCATCAGTTCGCCCCAAACTGCGACCTAAAGATGGGCCGCAACCGGCTCTTCGAATGCGGCCGAAATCACGACCTAGTCTAATTATTGTAAGCGGAGAATAGGAGCGCGCACTCGCCGCTCCCTCCGGTCGTGTCTCGTGATGTCTCAGGCGTCGCGTATGCGACTGACCATTTCGCGGGTGTCGCGGCTGAGCCCGGTCAGCGACAGGATCCGGTCAAGCTCTGCGCTGATCAGCGCCTGGCGATCACGGTCGTAGCGTCGCCAAGTCTCAAAGGCCGAACACATGCGGGCTGTGGTTTGTGGGTTCAGCGGGTCGAGTTTCATCAGCCAGTCTGTCAGCACTTTGTAGCCCTGGCCTGACGGATCATGAAAGCCTGCCGGGTTCATCACAAGCGCGCCCATGACAGCGCGGAAGCGGTTGGGATTGCGGATGGTGAAATCGGGGTGATCTGTCAGCGCCTGTGCCGTGGTCGCAGCGTCCTTCGGCTCTGCATTGGCAACCTGCATCATGAACCATTTGTCGACGACAAGACGGTCA
>CAKZYL010000047.1 GCA_937884705.1 uncultured Roseovarius sp.
GGACTGTCGCACACCCATCCGATGCGATGTGATCAGAGGCGGAATCCAAGACGCGCTGAAACCCATGCACCCTTCAGCCATCTTGTATTCCACGGCATTTGAGATGTTCAAAGCTCTCCAGATGCTAGGTGCGAACTAAAACGGGACGCACCCACTCTAAGCTGGGACACAGCGGTGCAACAGCGTGCATCAAATCTCTCTATTAATCGGGTCGCAAGCAGATCAGACGGCGCAAACAACTTAACGACAGCGGTCATTCATGCAATGCGCAGCATTCGGTAGGTATGGGCTTAGACCGGAGTTTCGCGGCGCTTGCTTTGAGTTGTCTCATCACTATGTTCGATCCCACCACTCATTGTGACCAAAACTAACAGTAGTTCGCAAGCTTGGCCCGGACCAGCTACGCGGCATTCGCACCCATAGATACGCTGCGATCAATCCGGTTCCGGTCGCCAAAATGAATAGGGCTTTGATCATGCCGACGCCCGCATAGCCCTTGAAGAGATCACTGTGGTAGACGCGCGGGCGATCCGGCAGGTACGTTACATAGAACGTTCGACCCAGTGTTAAGCCTTTTGCGTACCGTTTCTTTTTGTTTGAGCTCCCTTCGATCAACTCGCCCTGTTCTGTCCGGAAGGCATACACAATATCCTGCCGCAGGCCGCCGGTGTTGTTTTGGCGCCCAAGCCAGTTTCGGTAGGGCTCACCAACCCAAACGATTTCCGCTTCGACGCTTATACCCCGATCATCGAGAGCCTGTAGAAGCGGCAGATTAACAATCGCAATCCATAGGCACGCCAAAAGCATCACTTTAGTAACGATGGCTAACGCGAGCAAACGATATGGAACGTTGAAGAATCGCATGGCGTCTACGTAGAGCTATATTCGGGCATTTTTTAGCCAGCCATGGATGGGCTGCTGATGGCTGATTTGCGGACAAAACGGACCTTAATGTGCATTGATCTCCACGTGATCAGCATTGGTTGACTTGGAGCTTACGACGCATGCTTTTGAGGGGCACTTAGGCTACCTCGGGTTTTTGCCGCAATAGCGTGTCAATGCTTCGTTGCAGCGTCCAAAACCGTCGGTCCAACACGCCATCTCCGATTTCCAATGACTGCGACCTCTGCCAGTTTCGGTAATTCCTCTCCACCGCATGGCGAATCCACTGGAGACGGATGGCGTCTCTGACGTGCCCATATCAGCGCGCGCCGCCAAGTTACGAAGCGGCTGCTTTTTGACCGACACGATGTAGGGATGGCTTACCCAACCCGCGTCTGTTTGAACAGCGTATTCATCTGATCGTTGATTATAGTGAAATGGGCAATACAGCGAAAGTTCGGGTGCTACGATGTTGATTTCATTGTACCTGAATTTAAGCGGGAGGTCTTTGATCTCATCTTGAAAAACTCGATTACAAAGAAATCTGAGATTGATGTCGAGAGTTGCCCCAGTCGGAAAATCTGCTTGTAAGACCTCAAAGCCAATGCTCTTGGGACCAATTCCACTGGCGGGCGCTCCTGCCTTCAAATTCCAGGATCTCGCCCAGTAGCCTTTGTAGCAGACAATAACTGTTTCGAGCGTATTCACGCTTTCTTCGCTGCCGAGCTTAGCCTCGACTGTAACCACACGTGCGATGGCATCTTCCCAGACACGGTCATTCTTCGCATCCATCCGATATACATTCCATGCGTGCTTTGCCGGATAAAATGCAAACAGCATAAACGCACCGAATGTAACGACCGCGACAGGCACACCAACAACAAGACCAACAATCCAAAGAACAGCTTTTTTCATTTGCGGAGGTTAGAAAACAAACAAATCGGCCTCAATGCTATATTCAGTGAGCATGGGATCGGACAACGTCCTGAAAGGGCTCAAAGCGGACTTGCGGCGGTACGGCACTCCAAATTCAGCGTCCAATGTCTTCAAAGCGGACAAAGCTGCCCTTCGCGGTGGTTTTGCAAATGACCTCTCCTGAGCATCAATAAATGCACCGAGTTACAATAAAACCCCCACGTTTCACCAAAGCCCAAACCGCAACTGGTGGCAAACTGAGCCCGCCTGCCGTGAAAAACGCCATACCAGCGTCGGGTGCCAACCCTGCTCAATTGGACTGCCCACTTGTGGCGAGGCTGCAGATCACTCCTTTCAAAGGCGCCAACGACCTAGCTTTGCCGACGGGTTTGGGCGATACTCGACGTCGAACGCACGCAATCCAGCTAGCAAGACTTACAACTTGATCAACAACCTACGTCTCATCAGCGGGCTTATTTTATTCGTCTTTGTGCTGGGGCATTTCGCAAACCATGCTCTTGGCATTGTCTCGCTTAAGGCAATGGATAACGCGCTTTCCTATTCGATCGCGCCTTGGCGCACATTGCCTGGCGCCATCTTACTGCTCGTTGCGCTCATTACGCATGCAATCCTGGCGTCGTGGTCGCTCTATCAACGCAGAAGCCATCGCATGAAACCCTGGGAATATCTTCAAATTATCCTGGGCTTTCTGATCCCTATAATTCTGGCGGCGCATGTCCTTTCGACGCGAGGGTTGTATGAAGTCTTTGACATCGAAGAAACCTATGCATTTCAGTTGTATGCGCTGTGGGTGTCTTCGCCGTATTATGGGATTTTACTCGCCGTTGGTCTGGTCACGGTCTGGACCCATGCTTGCATTGGTTGGCATCACTGGTTGCGGCTTAAACCTTGGTATCAATCTGTCCAAACGCTGACATTCGCGTTTGCCATTCTCATTCCGACACTGGCGGCCGCTGGCTATGTTTCCGCGGGTTTACGTGTGGCGCGGCTGTCGGAAGATCCATCTTGGGTCCAGAGATTGGGCCGCAGAATAGATGTCGACCGGGAAACGCTTCTAAATTTCATTTACAAATATGAAATAGCCACGCAGCTGACAGTCGTTTCTGTTGTGGTGCTGATCATTGGGATCAATGTGCTGCGCCATGTCATCACAAGACGAAACAGCAAGGAAAAGCTGACTTACAGAAGCTTGAATCTGAACGACTCGCGGCAGTTTAACCTGATGCCAGGTATCTCAGTTCTGGACCACCTACGCAGTGCCAATGTACCCCATGCGTCTGTGTGTGGAGGAAAGGGACGATGTTCGACATGCCGGATCCGCATCAATGCGGGTCTGGACCACCTACCGCCTCCAAGCGTTGAGGAAAGTAAGGTGCTGGCGCGCATCACCGCCGCTCCAAATGTACGACTGGCGTGTCAACTCAGACCCAAAAAGGGACTGGATGTAACCCCAATACTTAGCCCAGGTGACGGAGTGAGCGCGGGATATGCTGCTCATCCCAGCGACGACGGGGTGGAACAGGAGATTGCTGTTCTATTTGCAGACATCCGTGCCTTTACCAAGCTGTCGGAATCCAAATTCCCCTATGATGTATCGTTCCTCTTGAACCGGTATTTTGCGGCTATGGGCGAAGCCATCGAACAATCAGGAGGGCATCTGGATAAATTCATTGGCGACGGGGTCATGGCACTCTTCGGCCTGAACAAACCAATTGAGCAGGGCTGCGCAGATGCCATTCGCGCCACCCAGAAAATGGCGCAAAAGCTAAAAGAACTGAATGAGGCGCTCGCGGGTGATCTGGATGAACCTTTGCATATTGGCATTGGTGTTCACACAGGCACGGCGATCGTCGGAAAGATGGGATATAAACGCACATCAAGTTTGACCGCGATAGGGGACGTTGTGAACACCGCGAGCCGTCTTGAAAGCGCAACAAAAGAACTCGGCGTCCAAACCGTCATTTCGAAGAAAACAGTGCTCTACAGCAGTCTGACGTTGGATCATGCCGAGGAACAGGAGATCAGCGTTAGAGGCCGCAAACAACCAATAATAGTTTATGCCATAAGCGCCTAGCATTGTGCTCACACATCAGGCTTTCATGGCAAAGCGGTACTGCAGCAAGTCGGCAAAGCCGCCGTTCGAACGACATGCCGTGAAGTTCAATTTGGGCTCGTAGCGGCCGTTAGCTACTATGCGGTGCGCCTGCGGTGGTTGACTTTCCAGCAGAAGAAAATTGTTATGTTGTAACAAAAATACCAACTCTGAATTTCACTTCCTTATGCAAAGGACCACCACATGAAAATCGCATACGTATTCGCCACCGACATGGCTGCCACATACAAATTGGCAACTATGATATTGCCTCAGATTGAGCAGGGAACTCACGGGGTGGACGTTGTCGGCATGTTTTTCTTCGATGATAACCTGTACCCTTTGCGCAAAGGCGATCCAATCGGAGAGCGCCTTGCAAGTATCGCAGCTGAGAAAAACATACTACTCATGATGTGTGACCAATGCGCGATTAAACGCAATTTGGCCGTGGGCGAACTTCATCAATGTGGAACCGGTGAGGTAACACCGAAAGACGTGGTTGAAGGTGTTCACGTTGGTTGCTTCCCGCAACGCTACTCAGCTTTGGCACCAGCCAATCCGGAGCAAGTTATCACGCGCTGAAATTGTAGCCTTCTGACGTCCCTAGCCTCTTCTGTGACGCCCTGAGCGCGGGAGATGGCACGGTTAATGGAACGCTTGCTTTCGCCTGTAAGATCCGCCGTATCTTGAGCGAAACCTTTTTGGTGCTGAGGCTTGGTGGGACAAGTCGGCCCACCTAAGCTCCGCATATCCAACAGCTCCGTACGCTTGGCCAAGTGTTCGGCCTATTGTGTCAAGGTAAGCTCAGATCGGATTAGGTTTTCATCTATCTCCCATAGCTGGCCGTGAATAGCTGCTCTGCGGACAAACCTGCCGTTGGCGACATGGCGGGGAATGTCGGCTTTGGTTTTGAATATCCGATCCTTAATTGAGAGCCAACGTGCTACCGCATAACTGTGGAGGTGGCAAAATGCCTTGAGTACGTTTTCTCGCCCAGGGTTTTGGGTCTCTTGCGGCGTACAGTGCGGTGTTAGGCGAGATACATCGAGCGCGCCGGATTAAACTTTGGACCTGCGCCCGGTCATGCGGTCAGCTCTGAAAGCTGGTCACATTTGAGAAGCGCAATCGCGTTGCCCATGTTTCACGGCCCGCCTGGTGCAACAAATCGGCACGTCACAACCGACGGCAAATGCGATTGGGTGGCGTGATCGTTGGGTTCCACGGCGTCTGCTGGCTGCGTCCTTGAAATAACATTGGGCGCCTCTTTCAAATCTCATCCTCCCGTGGAAAACCTGTAATCGGTGTCGAAAGCAGGCCCGATCACGCCACTGTTGGAGAATAAGCCGCACGAGCTTAATCTGAGTGTTGAGTTTTCGTTGATTCTTTTTCGCACAAAGGCACGGGACCCCTCGCATGACCCGGCGATGGACATTTCACCCCTCAGAAAACCGCTTGAAATCCGATGACGAAGTAGCGTGCCTCACGGGGAAGGCGGCGGACGTCCTGCGGCTTCTTTTGGCAAACGAAGGTAACGTCGTGTCGCGTGACGAAATCCTGAAGGGCGTGTGGAAGGGGTTGCACGTCAGCCCGCACCTCGTCCGAGAGTATGTCTTCGACTTACGCCAGGCATTGGGCGATGACGCAGCCAATCCAAGCTATATTGAGACCGTACGAGGCAAGGGGTTTCGGCTGATCGGCGGCGTGGAATCTGCCCGGACAAACGGTGCGAACCCACTCGGCATGCAGTGTGTGCGCATTGCCGTGCTGCGGCCAGACTGCTTTGACGGGGGTCCGCGCTGGCAACGTTTCGCAGACGGAATGGTCGATGAATTGCTGACCGATCTGTCCCGTTTCGGAGACTTGGCGGTCATCGCCAGAGCTTCCTCCTTTGGGATCGACAAGTCGAAACCCTTTGCCGAGATTGGCGAAGCATTGAACTGCGAGTACGTCTTAGAGAGCAGTATCTCGGTTTGGGGCGACACGCTGAGGGCGCGGTTTCAAGTGATTGACGTCCGATCCAGCGATGTTGCTTGGGCAGATTGCGTTGAGAAGGGCGTTAAGAACCTCCCGCAGGTTTCGGGCCAAATCGCACTCACGGTGGCCAACCAGCTTGGAGGCGTTGCTGGTGCAATTCTTCGCGCAGAACGACGCTATGCCGTACGTAGGCCGTCTTCGGAACTAAGCGCGTGGGAAAATTATGTCATCGCCTGCACCCTTGAAGAACGCTACGACGACGAAAGCATAAACGCTGGTCTGAGGCACATCGATCAAGCTATCGAGCAAGATCCAGAATTTGCTCGTAGTTTTCTTCTCCAAGGTTTTTTCTGTGAAAAGCACGAAGCTTTGTCCAACGGCCGTGACAAAGACTTTTGGCTCGAACGGGCGCAAGCTGCAGCAGAACAGGCACTTGCACTCGACCGACGAGATCCTCTGATCCTCGCCTTCGTCGCCCGCTCTTACGCAAGCTCAGGAAGAACTGAGGAGGCTCGCGTGGCAACATTCCGAACCGCCGATCTCGCACCGAACGAACCGCATGCGGCTTGGTGTGCGGCGTCTGCCATGACGTTGGTTGTTGGGGACTACGAGGCCGCCGCTTCCCTTATTCAGTCGGCTCGGGAGCTTTGCCCAGAACCACAAGAACATGCGGGTTTTGTCGAAGGGCGGAACCAGTTGTTTTCTGGGAATTTCAAGGATGCCGAAGAGATGTCGTTCGCTGGTCCAGAATTTGAGTCGACCTTTGTCATCCGCTGTCTTGCGCAGAGCCTTCAAGGCAAGAAGAGCGATGCCCAGTCGACTTACCGCAAACTGATTTCGCGCCATCCCGGCTTTCGCTTCGAGTACTACCCAAAGGCAATGGGGGTCATCGCCGAGAATACACTGGCAACGTACAATGAGGCTGTAGCAAGGCTCGGACTGTGATTTGAACATACCGCGGACCGGCTATGAGCGGAATGCAACTAAGACTTGCCTCTCAGAGCTTGCAGTTAAGTCTCCTTTCCTCGGGACTGAAAACCCGCAGCAATCCAGCTTTAAAAACATCGTCCGACCTCGGTATCAATACTGCAGATTCAACCGAAGCAGCTCTTCGATAAGGGAGATTGTGACTGCGCCGCCGGAAATCCTGCGCGGATTGCAGAGATCATCTCGGGTAATCCAACTCTAAATGCATCTATCCGATCAGACTATTTCGCTCTAATGCATGGTGGGCCGGCACCAAAGACTTTCATGCTCAGGCAGAAATAGATGTGAGCAAATCGCTTGTTCTAGAACGGCTTGGCTCCAAACCAATCGTTTTCACATAGTCTTCGAAAAGCCAACCACACTTGCGAATTAGTAACTGAGATAGCCAATTCAGGTTTGAAAAATCCATGCCCGCCCACAAACCGTTCTAAACCTTTAGCGATACCCAGCCTTTTCAATCGTTTCGCAAACAATCAAAATTTGTAACCTACTCGAACATCAAGAGCTACCGCAGTTGTGTCACCGAAGTTCGCCGCGGCGCCGAAGGCTCCCTGTGCCGTAGACGGTCGTATCCATAAATGAGATGCCGCAATGCTGATGCGATAGGTGTCTGTGTCGTATTGTGCGCCTAGTCCCGCTAGATAGTATCCGTCCGAAGGTCCGAGTGGAGAGGCCAATGTGACCCGTTCGTCCTCATAAGCCAATACGCCGAAAACAGACCAGTTTTCATTCAACTGATGCGCTGCTCCCAGGGTGTATGTCAGAACATCTTTAGGAAAATCGGCCAGCGGCGTGTTCAAGGTGCCAGAAAAGACTGCCGGATTGATTGAGAAGTCCGTCCAATCTACCCAGCGGACTTGCCCAAAAACCAGGGTCGTCGGCGAAACCCCCGTCTGGAAATCAAGGTTCACTGATTGGGGAAGCCGGAAAGGGGCAATATTTGTGGCTGAACCACCACCAAGAAATGCGGGCAGGGTTTCCGTTAAGCGGCCATCGTAAGAGACGGCGGAGTTGTAGTTTAGCGCGACGCGAAGCGCTAATTCGGGGATCTCAAAGGCGCCTCCAACGACATAGCCAAAGGACGTTTCTGACCTGAGGCTTACACCGTACCCATTGACTGGTCCGAATGCTGCCCCGCCGAGCCTTGCGTCTGCTTTGATCGTTTGCGCACGTACGCCGCCGTGCACGCTCCAGTTTTCAGTGATCTTGTAGCGCAGCACGCCTGTGTAAGCGATAGTGTCAACGTCGGCTGTCGTGCCCCCAAGTATCGAAGCGCCTACCGCGTAACGCGTGTCGATACCGAACGGCTGATCGACGGCAAGCGCAAATGCCAGCTTTTCAGTCACGTCGAATTTGACGTTGAAAAAGCCAAGCGTGATATCGTTGGCAATGTTGCCGGTTCTATTCCCGACGATGTCGGTGCCGTTGGCCGAAAAGAATAAGTGCTGAAAACCAACTTCCGCATAGTTTCCATCTTCGTAGATCACGTTGATGGATTGCGGTGTCAATTCAATGCCACCCGCCTGAGCGTCATGCGCCGCAGCGGCGCACGCAATGCAAACGGCTCCTCCCAAAGTAGCACTCAGCTTCATATCAGTTCTCCCCCTTTTTGAGCGTGTCTTCCTCGCTCAACTCGATCCTTCGATGCGTTTCATGAATTTCTTGCGCCCGCTTTCTCCGATCCGTTCCAGCAGGGGATAAAGCCGCAAAAGAAGTCCTGGCCATGCACCCGCAATGCGGCCAGTGATGCCCTCTGAGCTTGGGACGTAAATCTCAAGCCTCGGCTTATCTATGGCGCGCATGAATGCTCGGGCAACATCGGTCACTGACACAGGCTTGCCCACGAAGTTGAGCGCGGAACCGCCATGTTGCGCCTCATGCCGCAGCATCGGTGTGTCAACGCCCGCAGGGTAAACTCCTGTCACGTGCACCCCCTTTGCGCGCAATTCATCGCGCAAGGCCCAGAGCAATCCGCGCAGGCCGAACTTTGAGGCTGAATAAGCAGAAGATCCGCGCAAGGACACGATACCGCCCATCGAAACGGTGGACAGGATGTGACCACGGCGATCAAACGCCATGCGCTTGGCCAGGGACTGAATGAGGATCGAGCTGGAAACTAGGTTCACGGTCAGTTGGTCGGTCAGGGCGCGTCGGTCAGTGTCCGCCAGATCACCGATCATGATCATGCCGGCATTGATTATGGCCACATCTATGGCTTCCCCGGACGCGATCCTGCTGTCGCAAAAGGCTTCCACTGCGGCTAAGTCGCGCTGATCGAGTGTGTACGTCTCAGCCCGAGGATACTGAGCGGCCATGTCCGACAGCTTTGCTCCATCGAAATCGACCAGTAAAAGACGGTACCCGCGCTGAGCTAGTTGTTTGCAGATTTCCTGTCCAATGCCGCCTGTGGCGCCGGTGATGAGTGCGGT
>CAKZYL010000048.1 GCA_937884705.1 uncultured Roseovarius sp.
CGGCCGGATGCCCCCGTGACGGCGAGCCCAGGTAGGTCTGTCATCTTTGCTATCCCTCTGTCTTGCCCCTCCCTAGCGCAGGCGATGATGCTTGGCAAAGGAACAAGGACGGCTTAGATGCGGAGCATGGCAAAGAACAAGTTTCATGACGGCCCAGGCCCTTCGCAAAGGCAATTGCGCGTGGGCGAGCTTATCCGGCGCACGCTCTCGGAGGTGCTGGCGCGCGGCGATGTGCACGATCCCGACCTAAACCGGCTGTCCGTCACTGTGGGTGAGGTGCGCACGTCTCCTGATCTCAAGGTGGCCACGGCCTATGTCCTGCCTCTGGGCGGTGAGGGGCGAGAGGATGTGATCGGGCTTTTGGCGAAAAACAAAAGTGAGCTGCGCCGCATCATTGGCAAAAAGCTTGCCCTCAAGTTCGCGCCCGACCTGCGGTTCCGGATAGATGAGACATTTGATCAGCTGGACGAAACCCGCCGCCTATTTGCGCAGGAGACTGTCCGACGGGATATCGAGGGATGAGGTTTCTTCGGCTCTTTATAGCTTTGGTCGTGATGTCCGGCCCGGCGGCCGCGCTTGATTGCGAGACAGTGAGCTATGAGGATGCCACCTATACGATCTGCCGTGTCGATGCGGGCAAGCAGGACATCCGGCTCTTTCTCAATGATCCCGAAGATGGCAAGACACTGGGGACATTTGGCAAGGTCGACCAACTTCTGGAGAAGTCCGGTAAGGAATTGGCATTTGCGATGAACGCTGGCATGTACCATCCGGACAGGCGTCCTGTGGGCCACTATGTCGAAGACGGAAAAATACAGGCAGCTTTGATCACCACTGACGGGCCCGGGAATTTTGGTCTGCTGCCCAACGGCGTTTTCTGCGTGGGAGATGGGCAGGCCAGGGTTGTGGAAACCCGGCGCTTCAATCGGGAAGGGCCGTCCTGTCGTTTTGCCACCCAATCGGGGCCGATGCTGGTGATTGATGGGGAACTGCACCCCCGGTTTATCGAAGATAGTGATAGCACCTTCATTCGCAATGGCGTTGGCACCTCTGCGGACGGGCGCACGGTGTGGTTTGCGATTTCTGAGGGGGCCGTGAATTTTCACGCCTTCGGCTCGCTCTTCCGCAATTATCTCGGCGTGCCTCAGGCGCTGTATTTCGATGGCAATATCTCTCGGCTCTACGCGCCTGATCTCAACCGAAATGATCTTGGCTTTCCAATGGGGCCGATTGTGGGCGTCGTTTCGTCCGATTGAGCCGGGATGATTGACGCCATCGGGCGGGATTGATAGCCCCCGGGCGCACGCGAATTCAGGAATTTGACCAAGATGGCACGCAAGCGCAAAGGCCGCGATATCTCAGGTTGGTTGGTGGTGGATAAGCCCGCCGGCGTCACCTCCACGTCCGTGGTGAACAAGGTGCGTTGGGCATTGCAGGCCCGCAAGGCGGGGCATGCCGGCACGCTTGATCCGGCGGCGACTGGCGTCTTGGCGGTGGCTTTGGGGGAGGCGACAAAAACGGTGCCCTATGTCACAGATGCGCTCAAGGCCTATGCGTTTTCTGTGCGGTTTGGACAGCGAACCAACACCGATGATGCCGAAGGCGAGGTTATTGCCTCGTCTGATCTGCGGCCCTCTGAGGATCAAATCAAAGACGCGCTGTCGCAGTTCGTCGGCGATGTTGAGCAGGTGCCCCCACAATACTCCGCCGTTAAGATTGATGGCGAACGGGCCTATAAACGCGCGCGCGACGGCGAAGAGATGGAGCTCGCCGCGCGGCCGTTATGGGTCGAGGAGCTGTTGCTCACTGACCGGCCGGATGACGACCACGTCACCCTCGAAATGGTCTGTGGCAAGGGCGGTTATGTACGCTCCATCGCCCGCGATCTGGGTGAGGCGCTCGGGTGTCATGGACATGTGGCCTGGCTTCGACGCACGTGGTCGGGGCCATTTCGAGCGGAGGATGGACTGAGCATGGACGAGGTCGATGAGATGGCACAAAGCCCGGAGCTGGATGATCATGTTTTGCCGCTGGAGCTGGGTTTGGAAGATCTGCCGCAAGTGCGATGCTCGCAAGAGGCGGCGGCCCGCTTGCGCAATGGCAATGCTGCGCCGGTCGTGGCCCATGACATTGAGTTTGGGGCAGAATGCTGGGCCAGCTGCGATGGACAGCCCGTAGCCATCGGCCAGTTCCGCGCCGGATCGATGGATCCCACCCGCGTGTTTAATCTTGAGGGCGCATCGTGACCGAGCCGGAGACGCGCCATGACCCGGGCGGGAAGGTCAAGATCAAGCTGCCCGATGGTGTAATCGGCGGAGCAAGATTCTCAGAATGTGGGCGATACCGTCAGGCGTTGACGCGCGATTGGACGCCACAGGGCAGCACGGCCAAAACCGTCTTGTTTGTTGGCATGAACCCCTCTGTCGCTGCGGCAGATGTGTCTGACCCCACCTGTCATCGGGAGCTGATGTTTGCCCGTGACTGGGGATTCACGCGATACCTCAAGGGAAATGTGCTGGATTGGCGCGCAACCTCACCCAAGGACATTCCAGCCGACCCCGGTCAAGCCTGTAGCGATGACAACATTCCCCTCTTGCGTGATATGGCGAATGAGGCGGACCTGATCATTATGGCTTACGGCAAACTGCACAAGCGGCACCACGGCGTGCTTGAGGCCGTGATTGCTGCCATGGGCGCAAGCGGGACGCCGCTCCAGTGCCTGGGGTTGAACAAGGACGGATCCGCCAAACACCCGCTCT
>CAKZYL010000049.1 GCA_937884705.1 uncultured Roseovarius sp.
CGCAAATACCGGGTTCAAGTCTGCAAGATTGCGGTCCTTTCTCGTCAGGATTTTTGTTCCAACAGAGGCTTCCAGCGTGATTGGTTGAATAGCGTAGAGCGGAGACCCTGCTCGCGCGAAAATTGCGCGGAGGCGAACCGCTGTTGTGCCTTCGACGCCGCTTGCGTTTCAGGTGACACACAGCCGCTGGGTGTGAAAATTCCCAGATATGCTGCGTTTTGATTTGGCGGGGTGAGAGGCAGGCATGGACACTTTAAGGGGTCAGAGGTCCGGGCGATGACTTTGAGCGAAGTGGCCCTGCGCAGATCCCTCTCTTGCACTGCCGCCGCGCCGCAGAACGACTATTGGAAGGTCAGATAAGGAACGCGGGGCGCCTTCGACGAGCGGGAAAATTGCTCGTCCAGATACAACATCAGTGAAGTGGTAGACCTGTCAATCAAAAGGCGTTGCATCGTCTTTCGTACCTGGAGATGCAGGTCACAGTGTCGTCAAGCCGACAAAACACAACACAGTCCATGCCCCGGAAACTAGACTGGCCAATATCGCAGCCGCCAAACACCAGTCGCCTGAGACCCATCTTTAAGTTGCCATCAAAAGGGGCATCAAGCGCAAGGCGAAATCCCGTTTTCGCCATCGCGTTGCGCTTTAGTAATCGACCCTCTCGTAGGTCTCGATATTCACGTCCGCCATGTCAATCGAAGCCGGCATGGTGGGGTTCTCAGACATGACCTCGGTTGCGTCATCATCTGCTTGTGCTTCTCCGTCAATGCTGTCCCAAGCTATGTTGTCGTCATTGTCAACGGAGGCGGTCAACGAGAGCTCCTCTAAATCGCTTGACGCGTCATTTTGGTCGACATCGGGGTCTCCAACGCTAAACGAAAACTCCGTGGTAGATTGCGTTTCTTCGCCGTTGAAGGCCGTGTCTTTCACAGTAATCTCACCACTTATGGTCCCCTCGTATTCCGGCGGTGGTGAGATTTCCAACATGCTCAAATCCCATTCGGACAAGTCTACGGGCGAGCCGTCCGTCACGATCGAATTGTCGCCACTGATCAGAATTGTGTTTTCGGGCAAACCGGTCATCTCAACGCTTGCCGCGTCGGACACGTCCATGTTCAGGCCGATGTTCAGTGTCCCGTTTTCTTCGATCGCCATGTCGGAATCCGCCTGTACCACTTCGCGGCCGTCCGTGTCTGGCCCTTCATACTCGAGGCGAAGACCTGCGTGGCCATAGTTTTCAAAGTAGCGCACTTCGATCTCATAGGTTCCCGGCTCAAGTTCAATTTCTCCGGAACGCGTTCGGTACCCATGAAGCCCGTCATTGTCGATAACGGGTTCCCCGTTGATGTAGAGGACCGCACCATCGTCAGCACCCGCAAAAAACGTATAGCTGCCCCCTTCCTCGATCGTTACCTCGCCTTTCAAACGCACCCCGAAGGTGTCCTTTGATCCCTCATCCCAGAACGAGTCACGGCTGTTTTCGTAGTTGATCTCGCGAACCATCTCTTCATCGGTCGGCTCGCCATCCCAGTCGATGTCGTCTATGCGACGCAGCGCGTGGTCCACGTCGAAGTAGCTTGCTTGAAACCCCCCTACGATCTCCACATCCGGACCACTGACATCTGCCTCAGACACCTCAATCGCCAACGGATGTTCTTGGCGTGCGGTGTCGCCTGACTCCATCTCAACTTCTATAACCACCGATGCGTCGATATCTCCGACGAAATCGACAGGAGGCCGGATCGTCAGGACCTCAGTCGGCCAGTCCGTAATGTCTGCACTCCCGTCCGGACCAACAATGTACGTGTTGTCGCCTGCGACGAGTTCCGTCCCTTCCGGCAAGTTTTCGATCAACATGGTGCCGGTTTCCGGCATGCCTGCTTCATCTATGGTAATGTCAACCGCGATAGGGATGCCACTCACGGTTTGCATGTCTGAGACATCCGAGGCGACGACTTCCGTTCGGCCGTCTATACCAGGCCCCTCCCAATCCAGTTTCAAGCCGGCATGCCCTGTGTTCTCAAAGTATCTCACTTCGATGTGGTGCACACCCGGTTCAAGTTCTATTTCTCCAGACCGCGCGCGGTACCCATGCAGTCCGTCATTGTCGATGACAGGTTCACCATTCACATAGAGCACGGCGCCGTCGTCCGCCCCAAGGTGGAATGTGAACGTCCCTTCCTCAGTCACTTCCACGGTTCCCGTGATTTGGACGCCGAAGGTATCGGTTGATCCACCGTCCCAAAAAGAGTCTTTGCTATTGGTGTAGTTGATGTCGCGCGTGATCTCCTCATGTGTCGGGTCGGAAGACCAGTCGATGTCGTCGAGCTCCCGCAATTTATGGTCGACATCGAAATATTTGGCGTGAAATCCACTGCCCATCTCAATGGATGGCATTTCGGCCACGTCGAT